>JALZDU010000498.1 GCA_030862405.1 Actinomycetota bacterium
GCCGTGAAGAAGATACTTACCTGCTTCATCTTCTCCTCGGTGGAAGGGGTACAGGTGGGACCCGCGGTACTCGAAGGACAATCCTACTTTCCATGGGGTACAAGGAGGGGGGACCGGCTGGTACCGGTCCCGTTCCGTTGCGTGCCGGTACCTCCTGTCCCACCCTTCGGTACCACCCTGATGAGCTTGGACCCCTTCGAGTACCACCTGTACGCCCTGTACCACCCTCGACACGAGATGAGAGCGTGCTGATCGCGCCGAGCGCATTGAGGAAATAATACCAAGTCCCGGTCTGGCTGACTCACGAGGGCTTTCCTGAATGGGCCTGGGTGTGATTCAGGGTGGCGATCACCTGTCCGGAGGTCGCCATGGCCGTTGCTGTCCCGCTTCGCACCGACTTGGACGCTGCCCAGCTTCGCGCGCTGGCCAAGCAGTCGCGTGATGCCGATCAAACCCGGCGTCTGTTGGCTCTGGCCGCGATCTACGATGGAGCCTCCCGCACCGAGGCGGCCCAGATCGGCTGCGTGACGCTCCAGATCGTGCGGGACTGGGTGCTGCGCTTCAACGCCAGAGGACCCGAGGGCCTCTTGACCGGCCGAGCGCCCGGTGCCACGCCTCGGCTCCATGGCCCGCATCGAGAGGCTCTGCAGGCCATCGTCGAGCAGGGTCCGATCCCGGCCATTCACGGCGTGGTGCGCTGGCGGTTGGTTGATCTGATCCAGTGGCTCCGGGAGGAGTTCCGCCTCTCCATCTCCAAGCAGACGCTGTCTCGCGAACTGCGCGCCATGGGCTATCGCAAGCTCTCGGCCCGTCCGCGCCATCACGCCAAGAGTGAGGCGGCGGTGGCCGCTTTTAAAAACTAGATTGGCAAAGCTGACTGGCGTCGTGCGTTGAGGGAGTGGTGCTTTGACTGCTTCTGGAGGCACGAGATGGCCAGGTTATCGGCGCGGGCCCGACCGGATCGGGAGCGTGTGCTGCATCCGGCGCGGCAGCTCTGCCCGGGCTGCGGTGGCCATATGCGGTTGCGCTACGAGAACCGGCGCACGCTGGTGCTGCTGACCGGTGCCGTGCGGCTGCGTCTGCAGATCCGCCGCTGTGAGCGGGAGGGCTGCTCGCGCTACCATGTGGCGTACCGGCCCGAGGCAGAAGGGGCGATCGCGTTGCCGCAGCATGAGTTCGGGCTGGACGTGATCGCGCTGGTGGGCGTGCTTCGCCACCGGGAGCACCGCAGCGTGCCGGAGATCTATGCCATCCTGCGCCAACGTGGGGTGGCGATCGCCGAACGCAGCGTGACCAACCTGCTGGACCGGTACGACGAACTGCTGGCCGTGTCGCTGACCGAGGGGGAGCGGCTCCGGGGCCTGCTGGCGAGCCAAGGCCGGGTCATCCTGGCGCTGGACGGCTTGCAGCCGGATGTGGGCCATGAGGTGCTCTGGGTGGTGCGCGACTGTCTCTCGGGCAAGGTGTTGCTTGCGCGCAGCCTGTTGTCCGGCACCGCGGCGGACCTCGCGCCCTTGCTGCGCGAGGTGGCGGAGGCCGTGGGCGTGCCGGTCGCGGGCGTAATCAGCGATGGGCAGACCTCGATCCGCCGGGCCGTGGAGCAGGCTCTCCCCGGCGTGCCGCACCAGCTCTGCCAGTTTCACTTTCTGCGCGAGGCGGCTTTGCCGGTGTTCGAGGCTGACCGGCATGCGAAGGTGGAACTGAAGAAGCAGGTCCGTGGTATCCGCCCGATCGAGCGCGCCGTGGAGGGCTCCGATGCGGCTGCGGCTGAGGTCGTTCGGGGCTACTGTGCCGCGGTGCGCAGCGCAATCACCGACGACGGACACCCGCCACTCGCCGCCTCGGGCCTGACGCTCAAGGGGCGGCTGGAGAAGGTGGCCGCGAGCCTGGACCGGGTGGGGGAAAAGGGGGCGGCTCGCCGCGGCTCACGCGGTTGCGCCAGCTGATCACCCGCGGCTTGGGGTGCACGGCTGCGCTATGGCCGGACATCGCGCGCGCCTACGGCTGGGTGCACCGGGCCGCGCACATCCTGAACAACCGGGGCGAGGAGGACGCCAGCCTTGTCCGGCGCCGCTTCGACGGGCTCGTCGCCGCCATGCACCGTCACCGCGGACAGGCGGGGACGCTCGCCGACGCCATCGGGCACTTCCGCAAGGTGGCCCGCAGCTACAAACCCGGGCTGTTCCATTGTTGCGCGGTGCCCGGCCTGCCGCGCACCAACAACGACCTCGAGCATCTGTTCGGCGCGCAGCGCTACCACGAGCGCCGGGCAAGCGGGCGCAAGGCGGCCTCCCCTGCCACCGTGCTACGTGGTGAGGTGCGCCTGATCGCGGCCACGGCGACGCGGCTGCGCCCACCCGCCGCGCGCGAGCTGGGTCGGGTCAGCCGGGAGCGATGGATCGAACTCCGCCAGCGTCTCGACCACCGGCGGCATGCCCGGACCCTGCGCACCCGCTTCCGCCGCAACCCGGATGCCTACCTGGCCGCCTTGGAACAGCAAGCGTGCCAGCCAGCTTTGCCGATCTAGAAAAAATAGTCATTGGCGACGAGCAGCGCTCCGGTTCGTGCTTGCACCAGGCTCACGAAGGCGGCGTAGATTTCGCGGTCGTTGCTTGCTTTCAATATCTGGACC
>JALZDU010000501.1 GCA_030862405.1 Actinomycetota bacterium
GCTTCGCCGCGACGACCAGTGCTGCCGGGACGCGGCCGTCGCAATCGATCAAGCCGAGCGGTGCCGCCGGGAGCAGTGAGCAGCCCGGCAAGGCCGCGTGAGTCTCACGAGGGGCCACGGCGAGGTCGCGCGGGGTCGGGGTTCTGGTCGGGAGGGTCCTCGGGCTTCCCGGCCGGTCTCCGGTCCACCGCAGCGCGATGCGCATCTCGTGTCGGGCTCACCGGGCGACGTGATGGCATCAGAGAAAGCGACCCGTGTCTGGGAGGCGGCCTACCGGCAGTACGGCCGCGCCTGGGAAGCAACGGCTCGATCAGGCAAAAGCGACCCCGCAGCAGCACGGGAGATGGCTGCGGCGTCCTGGGCAGTGGCGGCGGCCTGGCGGCAGATAGCAACCGCCACCACCTTGCCCTGGTGGACCTTGGCGGCCATCGAGTCCGCCGCGGGCGCCTTCGAGTCCCAAGCACGCGACTACGAAACCGGCAACACCAGCGAGGAACCATGACCACGGACAAAACCACCACACCTGCGATAGCCCGCACGCTAGCGGAGGCCCATGAAGCGGTGGCCGCTATTCGCCCACCTAGGACGGCACCGCTTACCGAGTGGTTAGCGCATCACCAGCGCTCGGCGGCGTTGTACGCCGAGATCGCTGAGATTGATCGGGGTCACCATCACGAGGCGCTATTCATGGTCGAGCGGGAACATCAGCGTGCAAAGGAAATCAAGACCGAGATTTCCTCCCAGCAACCGACCGGTGAGACATGAAAGGCAGGGAGAGCACCGTGAACAAGACCACGAAGCCGCGACCGCCGCAGACGTTGATGCAGGCTCATGAGGAGCTCGTGCGTACTCGGCCCTGCCCGAAGGCGTCATTACCGGTGTGGCTTTCCTATTACCAGCACTCGGTGAAGGTGTACGAGCAGATCGCCAAGAGCGATCCCGGACACGACGGCGAAGCCCTGTACTGGGCGGCCCGGGAACGAGGCCACGCACAGAGAATTGAAGCCCGGATCAGAGTACTGGGAACAGGCAAATAAACGACAGCATAGGAAACGACTTTTAAGGAAGGGTGGTAGGGAGGTGATGAGTTGGGGCAGGTGGTGGGTTGCGCGGCTAGCGCGGCGACGGGCGTGCCGATGGCGGATTCGGCTGACCTGGCAAACCTGCCGCAGATGTGGAAGCTTCTCGTTCCTGCCGGTCGGTCCTGAGCCGATCTGCGGTGGCTGCCGCAGCCCGCGATAAACACACCCCGCAACAGGGAAGCGCAGAAAAGGAATTCACCGCGCCGGGGTGGTGCGGTGATGCCGCACGCCCTCATCAATTGTAAGACCGACGTACGCGCAGAAGCGGAATCTCTGGCTACCAACCTATCCGCTTCTGCGCTGTCCACCCGAGTCAGGAGTGAACAGTAATGAGGATACGCAGACCCGCCGGGGCGGGCGCAAGCCCCCTCCCCGGTACGAAAGAGAACGGCACCGAACAAAAGCAGTTCCCGATCGCCGTGCTGAAGGTCGGTGATCGGTGATGGACGCGCAGATGATTGCACTGGTGATCGCCGGTGCCGGCGCGCTGGGCGTCGTGGTGTGGATGCTGGCCAAACTCGGCAAGGCCCTGATCAAGCTCGCGGAAGCACTGGCAGCAGCAGCGGCAGTGCTCTTCGCCCTCTGGCTGCTGATCAAGGCCATAGTGTGGGCGCTGCATCAAGTGGTCACGCACTGGCGAACCAGTCTGGCCGTGGTCGCGCTGGGAGCGTGGTGGCACTGGTGGGGCTGGGCGTCACTGGCCTTGGCCACCTGCGTGGTCGCCGGAGTGCTCACCGGATGGCGACTGGCCGACCTGGCGTCCTTCGACGCGTGGGCAGGTCGGCATCTGCGGGCCTGGTGGCTGCGCTGGACGGTGTACTCCCCCAAGCTGCCTCAGTGGCTGCACGCCTGCGGCCTGAGCATCAAACCCGACGCCACACCCGTGGTGGTGACCGTGAACCCCTTCGGCCGCAGCATCCGTCGCGGCCGGCGCCAGACGCAAGCGCGGCTCCCCAGAGTGCTCGGTGTGCGCTCTGGCGCCTCGTGGGACGAGGTCCGCATCCGGCTGGTTCCCGGCCAGAAACCCGAAGACTTCGACGAGGCCGCCCGAGCGCTGGCCTCAGCCCGGGGAGTAACCCGCTGTCAAATCCGCGAACTGTCCCCCAACGTCGTCTCGGTTGATTTCCAGCGCCGCAACCTGCTCACCGACCCCGTGGCCTGCCCCGATCTCGCCACGCTGGCTGATGTCGCGGGCACGGCCATCGACTTGCGGCACGTGTTCTCCGGGCGCACCGAGTACGGCCAAGACTGGCACGTCCCGCTCGCAGGGGGTCACACCTTGGTGGCGGGCTCAACGGGGGCAGGCAAGAACTCGGCGATGTGGTGCCCCCTGGTCTCCATCGCCCCCGCCATCCGCGACGGCCTCGTGCGGGTCTCGGGAATTGACCCCAAGGGCATGGAACTGGCCTACGGCCGGCGGATCTTCCACCGCTACGCCGTCACCGGCACCGACGCCCTGGCCGTACTCGATGACCTCGTGGAGACCATGCAGGCCCGGAAAGCCGAATTCGCTGGCCAGGTGCGATCGGTACCGATCAGCCGCGAACACCCCTTGGAGCTACTGGAGTTCGATGAAATCGGCGCGCTGACCAAATACATCGACCGTAAGACCCGCGAGGCAATCACCGAACGGGTAGCCCTTTTGACCACGCAGGGGCGGGCGTTGGGATTCACGGTCCGCGGCTACGTCCAGGAACCAACCAAAGATACCGTCCCCGTCCGAGAACTATTTCCCCGCCGGATCTGCCTACGGGTCTCTGCCAAATCGCACGTGAGCATGGTCCTCGGCGACCAGGCCTACGAGCGCGGCGCTTGGGCCAACCGGATCACCGAAACCGAAGCCGGTGTCGGCTACGTCTTCGGGGAAGGCATCCGCGAACCGCTGCGCATCCGCGCGGGCTGGGTACCCGACGACACGATCAAGCACCTCGAAACATTCGTCACCGGCCCGATCACCCACAACACGGCGGTACTCCCCTTCCCTACCAAGCCCACTGACCCGAGCGGCTCGACTCGCGGAGGTGCCGCGTGACCACGGCCGTTGACTTGCTCGCCGCGATTAGCACTCACCTTGCTGAGTTCGAACTACCCCCGATCGCTTCGGTGCACGTGATCGCTGCGATGACGGCACCGCAGGTGACCGTGCAGCTCGCCTGCCACGACCTCGGGGACACCGCCCGGGAGCTGCTGGCCTGGGCCGACACCCTTTCTGAGGTCGCCGCGGAAGCGTGGCGGGTTCCCCAGGGTGACTCCGTGCACCTCTCAGTAACCGGGCTATTGAGCCGCGCTGCCTCGGTCCTGGTCTATAGCGGTTTACCGGTCACTGATTGTGGTCTGGGTGCTGATCTTGCGCCCGGTGTCACCACGATTATCCCGCTCACGATGCTGCGGCACGCCGCCACCATCCAGGAGGCGAGGGCCTGATGACTGCCCCCACCGAGCCCACCATCGTTGATGTCGAGCAGATGACCCGGGCGCAGCGGGCCGCCCTACCGCTGAGCGCTGATGTCGCCCAGGCCCTGGCCGAACAGCACGGCGTCTGCATTCAGCCGCTTGCCATGCGCCGGATCGATGTCTCCACCGGCCGCGTCGAGGTCGTGCCCGTGCCCTGCGGGTCCACTCGTGAGGATCAGTGCCGCCCGTGTGCGGAGAAGGCCCGCCGGTTGCGGATGGTCCAGTGCCGCGAAGGCTGGCACCTCGATGCGGAGCCACTGATCGACCGGGCCACACCCAGTGAGGACCACAAGGCACTGATGGCCACCAGGGCCGATTTGCTCGCCGCCTACACCGAATGCAAAACCACCGGCGACGAACTGAGCTGTGAACAGATCGCTGAGTCGGTCGCCGAGCTCGACATCGAACTCCGCGCCGCCGGAGTGCGCGGCCGACTCGCCCCGCTCGATCCATTACCCAAGCCGGTCAAGCGCTCCACCCGACGCCGTCAGGATGCCCCGGACCTGCCTCGCCGACCAGTCGAGAGACGAACGGTAGGACGAGTGTTCGCCGGGCGCTACCGGCCTTCCACCTTCCTGACCCTCACCCTCGACTCCTACGGCCGCGTCGACAATGACGGGGCGGCCGTCGATCCGGATGAGTATGACTACCGGCGGGCCGCTCGGGACGCGATCCACTTCCCGGCCTTGCTGGATCGGTTCTGGCAGAACACCCGGCGCTGTGTCGGCTGGGATGTGCAGTACTTCGGCACCGTCGAACCTCAAAAACGCGGCGCACCGCATTTCCATGCCGCCATCCGGGGAGCCATCCCCCGGGCCGAGCTGCGAGCCATCACGGCAGCGACCTACCACCAAGTCTGGTGGCCCGCGCACGATCAGCTCCTCTATACCGACGAGCGGCTGCCGGTCTGGGACACCCGGGCAAAAGCCTTCGTCGACCCCGACACGGGCACACCGCTGCCAACCTGGCACGAAGCCTGTGACGAGCTGACCGAACCCGCCCACGTCGTCCGATTCGGGGCGCAAGTGCACGTCAAGGGCATCCTGGGCGGGACTGAGGAGGCTGGTCGGCACGTCGGCTACATCACGAAATATTTGACGAAGAACATCAGCCAGGCTGCCTGGCTCAATCAGCACGCCACCGACGCCCAACGGGATCACGCCCGACGTCTGCACGCCGAACTCCAGTTCACTCCCTGCTCGCCCCGGTGCCCGATGTGGCTGCGCTACGGAATCCAGCCCAAGGGCGCCCGGTACTCCATGACCCCGGGACGCTGCAAGGGCAAGGCCCACAAGCCCGAATACCTCGGTATCGCCGGACGCCGAATCCTCGTCTCCCGCAAATGGTCCAACAAGTCATTGGATGATCACCGGGCAGAGCGCAGCGAATTCGTTCGGCAACTCCTCGAAGCCGTCGGCATCCAACCCAGCCACGGCC
>JALZDU010000505.1 GCA_030862405.1 Actinomycetota bacterium
GCGTTGTCGTCGGCAAGACCCCCGGCACGGTCGTCGGGGACCGCGTCCGAGCTCTCGAGGAAGTAGGCGACAGCGGCGCGGGCGACCACGCGCTGGGTGGCGTCGTATCGATCCCAAGGCAGCAGCAGGACCTCGAGGTCACCAGCCAGGTAGGGTGGGTGTGGTCGGCAGCTATCGGCGCTGGCTCGGTCATGGATACACGGCGCGCCTATATTGGTATGCAGCCGTCAATCCCACTGGCGAGCCGTTCTGCGCCCTGCTCATTCTCCCTACCGTTTTGACCTTCAAACCCGTGACGGCCGTCTCCGAGAAGCAATACCCTTGCGAGATTCCTTGGCCATCTCATACCTGAAGTGCGCGGAACAACTTTCGGATCCTGCCCGCCCCGCGGGCAATAACCGTTATCCCGAGTATGAGCGCCAGTACGACCAACAACCCGCTGCGCTCTCCGCCTGAGAAAACAAAGAGTACAACCGCGCCGAGCACGACTAGGGCAAGGCCTAGCTCGCCAATAAAAACTAGCTTGGTGGCGATCCGGTAACTCTCCATCGCAGACGCCAGGAAACTGCTCCACTGAACGAAGATTATCAAGCCGATAAGGATATTCACTAGACCTGATATGTTTGCCCCTGGCAAGAATTCATTAGAATAGGCTGAAGTGATTGTGGCAAATCCGGAAACCAGGACCACTAACGCAAAGAGTGGCGAGGAAATGATCCAGAGCCGACCATATACGGACGACTGATTGATAAGGCCGACGGTCAGCCCGCCGAAGAATACGGCGAAAACTCCTGACAAGAAGATCTGAAAGAGTGAGCTCCGCACAGGCTCCCCACCGACCAGGCTCCAGATCCAACCGATCAACGGTCCAGCCGACCAGACTGCGAACAAATAGAAGGCGAAGGCCCAAACCCTCCGCGACCATTTCGTGTCGCCAACAGAATGCATAATCCAGTCGATCGCCAAGTGACCTGTACATCTTGAATCGCCAGCGACTCTCCGTACAGCTCGCCGACGGCAGACCGAGGCCCCTTCTCTGACCGGGAACGAACAGACAAATCCAGGAGAATGCATCACTCTGGACTTCCAGAAGTAACAAACCGCCGGTCGGCTGAACGGCTCATATCGACGCGACGATGAAGCCACTCAATTGCCGCACGACGGCTCGGTCGCCAGAACTTCCACCACGGACTATCGTTGACAGGAACCGTGAACCAGTTTCGCAGGTCATCTTTGGTTCCACTATGCTTGTTGACGTCGCTAAGCACTCGCCGCCGTTGGATGCCGCCGCGCACAAGCAGCGTGGAGATCAGAAGCGAAATCGCAGCGACTCCCAGACCGATCCATGCCAGCAGAATAAGCGCCGTAGATTGATCGCTCGCGAGACCCAAGTACAGTGCGATCGCTACAATGGCTGCCGCAAGTGTTGTGCCTGCTACGGCAGCCAGACGCAACGACCTTCGTAGCCTTGTTCGCTCACTTTCGACCCAACCGGGATGATCAGCAATCCATAGAGCCCACTTACTGAAGCGGTCCCATTCACTTGGGAGTAACGACCGATGCAAACCATCGCAGGCGGTATGATCTGATTCAACAAGAATCGTGTGCCAGGCAGAACTCAGGCCGTCGTATCCCAGTTCGAAGTTGGGACGTCCTTCTTCCCAGTCCTTGAAGAGCTCTGGATCAAACGGAAGATACTGAAATCCCATCCCAGGGCGCCCATAGCCGGGTGTGCCCCAGTGGTTCACCAGCGCCTCAGTACTCGGAACCCGATTAACCACGGTCTGGACACGCATTCGATCAAAGTTATCGACCACTTGCAAGCAGTTGCTGACAATTGTGTCTCGCTGATCCTTTGCGCCAGCTCTCGCCGCGGCCACGATGAACGGATGATGGGCCGCAGCCAACGCATTAACGGCGAGTGGATCGAACTGCGCCCCACAGTCCACAATGACGCAGTCTGCTCCCATACGGCGCCCTCGGTCGAATGCAGCGCTTAGAATCTCCCGGCAAACTGAATTTGACCGCCGATCTTTGATTTCTGCCACGAGGTCGAACACAAACAACTTGTCGCTGGCTCTCGCCCCGGGGAGCAGAAGAACCTTGCCGCAGTCATGGCGCCTGAGGTACTCAGGTGTTACGTCTAAGAGCGAGGAGCTGAGTTCTCGGCTCGTGACACGGAGCTTCGAACGGGAGAACTCAGATACATGGTCCGCAAAGGTGCGGACTCGGCCAATGTCTAGCTTCGCTCGTTGACACCATTCACTTGTTCCACCGAGGTGAGCTATATCAGCGTCTAGGTACATTACAGTGTTTCCGGCTTCTGCAAGAAGCTCGGCGGTTACCATCGCGAGCGTTGTCTTCCCCACACCTCCTGATGTTCCGACGAATGCCCAGCCAGGCATAGGCGCGCGGTAGGGAGTAGACGGAGGCAATGGAAGACTCCAATCTGAGCCTTGAGCTGACTGATAAAGATATGGTGTCTGCTGTCTCTTTGTCGCCAACTCTGTTGCATCACGAACTGCATTCATCAGCTGCGATATTGGAGCTGACTCTTTTGAGTCGCCGACCCCTTGACCTAGTACGGAGATTAGGGCATTGGTAAAGAGTCCGTGACCTGTGGCTTCGTCCTCACATGCAACCTCTTGGCCGCTGCAAGCGCAGATTACGACGCGGCCGTGTCCGCCTAGCTTCAACAAGTCCCCTGCCACAGCAGCTGCGCCACCTCGGTCGCCGAGCGAGAACCCTCGGCCACCTTCAGCGAACGCGCCACTGAAGCACGTGTCGAGTATTGCAAGAAGACGACGAGTCCTGAGCTTGTCGAGGAGCTCCCAGACGGACGGCACGGTGAGTGCAGTCGCGAGCGGCTGGTCAATTCGAGTGTCGGAGGGCAACAAGAAGGCTGTGGTTCCGGATTTCCTACCCATCACCGGCCGGGAGTCAGTCATTCCATGCCCAGCCCAATAGATGACGACTGGATCGTCTTCGTCCACAGTCCTTTGATTCAGGCCGACTTCGAGCTCCCAGTAGATCTTCTCACGTGAGGCGTTCTGGTCGGTCAGCTTCACTACGTTGAATCCGGCTGCGGCGAAAGTATCTGACACTTCGTGAGCGTCGTCAACTGCGAACTGCAGGTCTCGGATCTGATCTGCGTTGTAGCGATTTATTCCAACTACTAGCGCCTCAGCCATCGTGGAGCCCCCAAACGTGCGTTGTGTCGAGAGTATGCTGTTACGCCTCTGGCGATTGGTCGGTCGATTTGTCGGGTGAGTTGGCGTTGGCAATTGCGTGCTTGATGATGGTTTCGGCTTGTCGAGGAGAGCAGCCTTCTATTTGGATTTCTCGCTTGTTCAACTTCAGGTGATACTTCTTGCTGTGGTTACGTCCCAGGTAGGATGCTACGATTCCTGCGAGCGCGCCCCAAGCGGCAGGGTTCTCCGCAATTGCGATTGTCGGATCGATCCAGGGTGAACGTGAGCGTTTCCCAGGATCATTCGCCGTGAATCCGTATTGAACGAGGTCGCGAACAAAGTCGCTCGCAGCTGAGTCGGACAGCACTAATGAGCAGCTTGTGCTTCCATCGCCGGCATGGATAATTATCAGCTGCTCGCCTTCACTGGCGCGTGTCTCGTGTCGTTCGCTCATCAATGAGTTCCCTTGGGGTGTGGATTGGTAGAGCTTGTTGCCGTCTCTGGCGGGTCGGGCGGATGGCCAGTCAGCGGGCGGAGCAGTCGGCCGGGTTGTCGGGACAGTGCCGCTCAGTGTTACACCGAGCGGGTCAGGACGGTAGGCCTGTTCTGTGGGTTGATCGGCGTGTCGGGGGTGCCACCGGCTGGCAGCGGCACGTTCGGCGGCTGTACCGGTGCGAGCTGTAGGAGTGCGGACGGGGTCCGGGGTGGCGACCGGAAGCGGTCCCTGCTGGACCGCGTTGGTGACGACCAACCCACCGCCCAGGGCGGTCACCGGAACGAGCAAGCCGAGCGCGGCGGCCGTGGCTCGCCGGCGCGGCCGAACGGTGCCGGTGACGCGGCGGCCCCGCCGATCACGCCACGGTGGTACCTGATCGTCATCGCCCTGGTCCAGTGGCAGCCACGGCTCGGCGGGAGACTCCGCGTTCGACGTGGGTCGGGGCCGGACCGCCGAGGGCAGCGGGCGTAGCCATTCCTCCCCCGGAACGCCGCGCGCCTCGAAGCCACCCTCCCGGCGGACGAGCGCGCACACCGTCCTGGCCGACGACCCGAAACGCCGCTGGCTTCGCAGCTCGTAGGTGTCGGTCAGCAACCCGTCGTAGTGGACCGGCACGGCCGCGAGCAACGGCTGGCGCCAGCTGGCGTCGTTGGGGATCGACCAGCGCAGACCGCGGTATCCGACCTCCGTCGCGAACCGGGGGAGGTCGGCGCCGGGAAGACCGTCGCCGTCCGCGCCGCGCTCGCCGGCCTGGACCCGACCCGCCACACCATCATCTACCTCCCGAACCCCACGGTCGGGGTGCGCGGCATTCACCACCAGATCGTCGCCGCCCTCGGCGCCCGGCCGCTGACCCATCACGCCACCCTGGTCCCGCAGACCGTCGACGCTCTCGCCGTCGAGCAGGTCGAACGCGGCCGCACCCCGGTGCTGGCGATCGAGGAGGCGCACCTGCTCGATCACGCCCAGCTGGAGTCAATCCGGATGTTGACCAACCACGACATGGACTCCACCAGCCCGTTCGCCTGCCTGCTCGTCGGCCAGCCCACCCTGCGCCGGCGGATGAAACTCGGCGTCCTCGCCGCTCTCGACCAACGGATCGGGCTGCGCTACACCATGCCCCCGATTACACCAGAGGAGACCGGCAGCTACCTGCGCCACCACGTCGGGCTCGCCGGCCGCTCCGACACCCTGTTCTCCGACGACGCCGTCGCGCTGATCCACCAGACCAGCCGCGGCTACCCCCGCGCGGTCA
>JALZDU010000001.1 GCA_030862405.1 Actinomycetota bacterium
CAGACCGTCGGTGCTCACCTCAGTCGGGCAGGTGCCGTGCGCGAGGGCGCGGGTGAAGAACTGGCGGGTGGCCGCCAGGTCCCGCTTCTGGGACACCAGGACGTCGATGACCTGCCCGCACTGGTCGACCGCTCGATACAGGTAGACTCATCGACTGGCGACTTTGACGTAGGTTTCGTCGACGAACCAGCGATCGCCTGGAGCGTGCCGGCAAGGTTGAGCCGCATCGATGAGCAGCGGTGTAAACCGCTGCACCCACCGATACACGGTGACATGGTCCACCTCGATGTTGCGTCGGCGAGGAGCTCCTCTACGTCCCGATACGACGGCCCGTAGCGCAGATACCAGCGACCGCGACTGTGATCACCTCAGGCGGGAAGCGGAAGCCGGCGAAGCTGGACCTCGACGCGGGCGCTGGAGCAGGGCGAGGACGCATCAACCCAGTCTGCCCGACCTGGTGATCCGCCGATGCAACAGTGCCCTTTGGACTACTTTGAGGAGTCCGTGGAGTTGGCCTTGCATGTGGTCTCAATGAACCAGCCCGCACGGGAAGGCTTCGGCTGTTGTTACCCGATGATGTATTGGCCATCACACAGGCGAGCTAGACCGGGCTTGTTCGATGACGCGAGCAAAGATGGGGAGTGATTGTTCCACCATTTCGTCGGTGGCTGTTAGGGAGATGCGGAAGTAGCCCGGCAGGTCGATGACGTGGCCGGGAAGGACGGCAACTCCTTGCTCTGCTACAAGCGCGCAGAAAGCACGGTCATCCGCTATTGGTGCTCGGGGTAGGAGGTAGAAGGTCGCCTCCGGGATGTGTAGCTGGTAACCTTGTTCCCGCAATCGTGTCACCATGCGGTCGCGGCGGCGTTGAATCGCGGCGATGTCGATGAGAAGGCCGTCGATGTCTGGCAGGGCGTACTGCATGATCGCGTCGGGCATCACCAGCCCAGAGGAAAACAGGACATGGAACAGGGCTGTGCGCATGGCCTCGGCTTCGGGTAAGCCGGGCACCAAAGCGAGGTAGCCTAGCCGTTGCCCCGGCGCCAGCGTACTTTTGGTGTAGGTGCGGGCGAGCATCGAATACGGGTGGAAGACACCGGGGCTGACGAAGCTGCGATTGTCGAACAGGATCCGGCTATACGCTTCGTCGGAGATCACCCAAATCGGTCGGCCATACCGTGCGGCCGTCTTGGCCAGCCCGTCGGCCAGACGCTGCAAGGCAGCCGCCGGATAGATCCGCCCGCTCGGGTTGTGCGGGGTGTTAATTAGGACGGCTCTGGTCCGTGGTCCCAGCGCCGCGACGATAGCCTCGATGTCCAAATCGAAGGCTGGAGGTGCGAGCCGGACTCGGACTGGGATGGCGCCGCTACTGAGGATCATTGCTTCGTAGTAAAACCACGGTGGGCTCAAGAAGACGACTTCATCACCCGGATCGACCACGGTGTGCAGGGCCAGTGCGATCGCCCCAGCAGCACCGCGGGTCGGGAAGATGTCCTCGGCGGCAAAGCCCACGCCCAGTTCGGCACTCAGCGATGCTGCCGCTGCATGCCGTGCGGGCTCGTGCAGGAAACGATAGGCAAACCAGTCGCTGGAAGTGGGCACGCTGCATCGCTGCACCGCCTCGACAAACCCGGGTGCAGGCAGTTCCTGCGGATCGCCGGTCAGGAAATTGGCGATCATTTTCCGACCCCCCTGGGCCGGGGAGTGCAGCACCGTTTCGAAGAAGGGATGCAGGGCGCGCTGCACCGCCATCACTCGTTTGGCGATCAGCTGCTCGACCATATCGACCATCCTTTCGGTACATTCTTGTGGGGTCCACAAACCTGGTTGCTGCTGCCTATGGGGTCATCGGTGTGTCAGGCTGCGGGTTCGTACTCGTTGATGAGGCCGTGGAGAATTCTTCGCCGTCTGATCCGGTTGGCAGGGAGATTGGCTGGCGGCGGTTGGAGTGGCTGGGGCGGCCTACGGTGCAGGGCCCGATGGGGCCGGTGCTGGTTGTAGTGCGCCAGGTACTCGGTGAGTACTGCTCGCAGGTGACGTACATGGTAGATGAGCAGTCGGTCGGTGCATTCGCGGCGCAGGGTGCCGATCCAGCGTTCACAGATCGCGATTGCCCGTGGTGCCTGGATGGGAGTCTTGACGGTTGTGATGCCCTCGGCGTGGAAGACCGCGTCGAAGCTGGGCGTGTATTTGGCGTCCCGATCGCGGAGCAATGCCGGCAAATCCATCATTAGGTTCCGGGCCTGCTGGGTACCCACCGGCCGGCCGGGTGCTCGGTGAGGCCGAGAAGATGCACCCGTCGGGTGGCGTGCTCGATACCGAAGAACACATAGATCCGTTTCAGGAGCATGGTATCGATGTGCAGAAAGTCGACAGCGAGAATGCCGTGAGCCTGGGCGGTGAGGAATTGCCGCCAGCTCGGTCCGGTCCGTCGCAGTGCGGGTGGCAGACCGGCCTGAAGCAGGATGGCGCGCACGGTACTGGAGGAGAGGCGGTGGCCGAGGCCGAGGAGTTCTCCGGCGATGCGCTGGTAACCCCAGTGCGGATTTTCGCGGGCCAGTTATAGCACGGCATCGCAAAGACTCGCGGGAATGGCTGGGCGTCCCGGCGCGCGGTGCGGGTAGGTCCAGCGTCGGGCGATCAGGTCACGGTGCCACCGCAACAGCGTCGCTGGAGTCACGAAGAACGCGCCCCACAAGGAGCGGCGCAGCAGCCGGGACAGGGCGGCGAGCAGCACTCGGTCGGCAGGCTCAAGATCCGGTCTGTGAACCTGACGGCGGAGCACCGCGACCTGGTGGCGCAGCACGAGGACCTCGATCTCCTTCGATCGGTCACAGCGCAGCACCAGAACCAGGAACTGCAAGATGCAGCGCAACGCGTTGTAGGTCAACGACCAAAGCACGACCGGTGATCATGCCAGCACCCGGCCACTAGCCCGACGCAACCCCCAGGCCAGCCACCGTGACCGGGTTTTTGGGGGCTGTTGCGTTATCTAATGGTGGTCAGACTCGACCGCAAAGTGCCTTGGATCAGACTGCGAGCGTGAGCTCGGCGAAGGCCGCCGACAGTTGATGTCTCGGGTCGGCATCCAGGCCGAGTTCGTAGTGGCCGCGGCGGAGGTTCTGCACGAAGGCATGTCCTGCGCTGATCACTTGCGTTGAGTGCAGCCGTTTGAGCCCGCGCATGGGCCTCAACCGGGACTTTAGGCGGGCGTGACCTGCTTCGACGGGATTGTTCGCGTATTGCTCCACGACATGACACGCAGCTGGCAACAACTCATCGACCACTCGCGGATAGGCCGGTGCCCGGTCGGTGGTCACCTCGGTCGGGCGTGGGCGGTGTTCATGCGCGCGGATGAAGAACCGCCGGGTGGCCGCCAGGTCCCGCTTCTGCGGAACCAGGACGTCGATGACCTGGCCGTGCTGGTCAATCGCCCGACACAGGTACACCCATCGCCCGGCGACTTTCACATACGTCTCGTCCACAAACCAGCGATCGCCCGGGTGTGCCGACAGGGTCGTGCCGCATCAATCAGCAGCGGGGTGAACCGCTGCACCCACCGATAAATCATGACGTGCTCCACCTCGATACCCCGCTCGGTCTGTAACTCCTCGACGTCGCGGTACGAGAGCCCGTAGCGCAGGTACCAGCGC
>JALZDU010000002.1 GCA_030862405.1 Actinomycetota bacterium
AACCGTTTGGGTTCGTAGCCGGCGGCCGAGGCTGGCAGGGCGAGCCGGGCGGTCCAGGCGAGCAGGTCCGCGGCCAGGGCGGCGATGGCCAGCCAGATCCGGTTCTGCGCCGCGTCGTGGAACGGGAGGTTGCGCAGCCCGGTGTCTTTGCCGTTGCGGATGCGGTCCTCGATGCGGGCGTGGCGGCGGTGCCGCAGTTCCAGATCAGCGAGTTGCCCACGGGCGGTGTTGGTGAGGAAACCGGTGACCCGCATCCCGTCGTGGTCGGTGATCCGTAGCTGCGCGCCGGGGTGCGGGCGCTCTTTGCGCAGGATCAGCCGCGTTCCTGCTGGCCAGGGCGACAGGTCGACAAGCCCGGTGAGCGCGGCGACCGGCTCCCCGGCCCCACCGGCGCCGTGATCGGCGAACCCGAGCAGGATGAGTCGGCCTGGGGCGCGGTGCCGGTGTTGCCGCCGGTCCGTTTCCCCAGGCCGCTCGCCGAACCCGCCGTGCGACAACGCAACGGGCTCTCCACGGTTTCTGCCGTCAGGTGTGGTTGAGCTGGGCCCAGGGGTTGGGGATCGCGCCCCGGTAGCGGTAACGGGTGACCGTGACCGTGACCGTGTGCAGGTTGAACAGCGCGATCCCGTCCGCGGTGATGGGTTTCCACCGGCCGGTGGGGTCGGTGAAGCGCCTGCGGATGTCGTTCCATCTCCAGCGATGCAGTGTGGTCAGCCACCGGATGACGCGCCACCAGACGAACTGCGCCAGGTGGTGCAGGGTGTGCGTGGCCACGGCGTGCTTGAAGTAGTTCGACCAGCCGCGCATGATCTGGTTGAGCCTGATCAGCACGTCCCTGGGGTTGAGCTGCGACGTCCTGCGGGTCAAAGCCCGGATCTTCGCCTTCAACGACCGGACGGGCCGGTCGCCGATGAAGGTGTAGACGTAGCGCTTGTTCGTGCCTCGCTTGCGGCGCCACTGGATGTGGAACCCCAGGAAGTCGAACCCGTCGCTCATGTGCCTGATCTGGGTCTTGGCCGGTGAGAGCCGAAGTCCCAGTGGTGCCAGCACGGTGGCGACGTCATCGTGCAGGGCCTCGACGTCGGATCGGGCGCCGTGCACGAGCACGACGAAGTCGTCGGCTTATGCCGAGCGCCGGGTTGTGCCGACCACCGGGGCGGGGTGCCTGGTCGGGCAGGTGTCCGGCGTTCGGGGGTCGGCATAACGATGGTCGTGGTTCAGAGCGTCTGGAGGAAGGCCAGCAGGGTGTCGGGGGCGGTGTAGCGCCCTGGTGGGCTGCCCGGCAGCGTGGTGCGGGCCAGTGCGCGTTCCTTGATGCTCATGTCGGCGTGCAGCAGGGCCATCGCTGCGGAGTGCCGCAGCGTGTGCGGGGTGAGGTGTTTGCTGGCCAGCGACGGGCAGGTCAGCGCCGCGGTCGTGGCGTGCTTGGTGACGAGCCGTTCGACGGCGTCGCGGCTCAGTGGGGTGCCGCGGCGGGTGGGGAACAGCGGATCGCTGCCGGTGGCGCCGCGTTCGCGGATCCAGGTCCGCAGGACCTGCACGGTCGCGGTGGTCAGCGGGGTGGCGCGGTCCTTGCGGCCCTTGCCGTGGCTGCGCAGGTGGGGACCGGCACCGAGGTGGACGTCGCAGAGTTTCAGGCCGGTCGGCTCGCCGACCCGCAGCCCGGTATGGGCGCCGGTCAGCAGCAGCGCGTGGTCACGTCGCCCGGTCCAAGTGGCGCGGTCCGGGGCGGCCACCAGGGCGTCGGTCTCGGCGGCAGTCAGGAAGCTGACGATCGCTCGGTCGAAGCGCTTGGGTGGGATCCCCAGCACCCGTTGGATCACCGCGGCGTGCTCGGGGGCTCGGTGGGCCGCGTAGCCGAAGAACGAACGGATCGCGGCCAGGCGGGCGTTGCGCGTCGTGGCGCTGTTGCCGCGGACGGTCTGCAGGTGCTGCAGGAACGCCCCGATCGTCGGCGCGTCCAGGTCGGCGACGCTGAGCTGCGCCGGGGGCGGCCGGTGCGCTGTTCGACGAAGCCGAACAGGAGGGTGAAGGTATCGCGGTAGGCGGTGATCGTGTGCGGGCTGGCCTGGCGCTGGAGCATCAGCTTGTCGGTGAAAGAACCCCTGCAGCAGGGGTGCGAGGTCGCTCACGGCCGACCCCCGAAAGCGCGTTCCAACCGGGCGGCGGCCAGGGCCAGCAGCTCGGGTGAGCCGGAGAGATACCAGTAGGTGGACTTGGGATCGGCGTGACCGAGGTAGGTGCTCAGCAGCGGTAGCCGGGCCGCGACGTCGCCGTCGTCGCGGTACCAGCCCAGCAAGGTGGTGGTCGCGAACGAATGGCGCAGGTCGTGCAGGCGCGGGCGCCGTGCCCCGTCGGGCACCTCGATGTCGGCGGCGGCGAGCAGGGCGGTGAAGGTGTGGGACAGATTGTGTCGGGAAGCGTCCGTTCGCGTCGCGGGATCGGGCCGCGAACTTCTGGCCGATGGCGATCCTGTCGATGGGCGAGTCGTGGCACAACATGCACCACGCCGATCCCACCTCCGCGCGCCACGGCGTGCTGCGTGGTCAGATCGACATCTCGGCGCGGGTGATCTG
>JALZDU010000040.1 GCA_030862405.1 Actinomycetota bacterium
ATGACCTGCCCGCACTGGTCGATCGGTATTTACCACGCTGAGCCCGCTGAATGCGATCGGTGACAGATGACCACTGTGGTCGCCGTGGTGGTGACGCGGCATCGGCGGGATCTGCTGGCTAAGTCGCTGGCGGTGCTCGCTGAGCAGACTCGGCCGCCGGACCATCTGGTGGTGGTCGACAACGGACCGGACGATCCCGCCGAGGGGGTCGTCGAGGACTGCCCGATCCCGTCCACCTACCTGCCCTCGCTGCGCAACCTCGGCGGCGCCGGCGGGTTCGCACTGGGCATGCTGCACGCTTTGGCGTTGGGCGCGCAATGGGTGTGGCTGGCTGACGACGACGGTCGCCCCGCGGACGTCCGGGTGCTGCAGACCCTGCTTGAAGAAGCAAAGCGGCGGGACCTCGCAGTGATCTCCCCGGTGGTGGTCAACATCGACGACCCGGAACGGCTGGCGTTCCCGCTGCGCCGGGGCCTGACCTGGAAGCGGCAGCGCAGCGAGCTGGGAGATGACTTCCTGCCCGGTATCGCCAGCTTCTTCAACGGCGCGCTGTTCAGCGCCGACGCACTCGACGTCGTCGGCGTTCCGGACTACCGGCTGTTCGTCCGGGGCGACGAGGTGGAGGTGCACCGCCGGGTGGTCCGCTCCGGCCTGCGGTTCGGCACGACCTTGAAAGCCTCCTACGCACACCCTGACGGCTCAGCGGAGTTCAAGCCGATGCTGCGCGGGCACTTCCACGCTCAAGACCCCGCCGACGAGGTCAAGCGCTACTACACCTACCGCAATCGTGGCTACTTGCTGTCCCAGCCCGGGATGCGCCGGATCGGGATGCTAGAGGTGTTCCGGTTCGGGTTGTACTTCCTAGGCACCAAACGCGACCCGCGGGCCTTCCAGCAGTGGCTGCGGCTGGTCCGCCAGGGCCGCGCGGAGCGCTTCTATCGATACTGACACCGGTACTGACACCGGGGTCCGGGACGGGGTGCCGAGCCACTGGTCCCGTTGGACTAGCCTCCTGCGGGTGCTGACCTCCGGGCACACTGATACCTCGCGCGGCCGGTCCGGCAGTAGCGATGACGACGCCGCTGGTCACTCCCCCGGCCGTCACAGTCGCCACCGAGGAGGCGACCGCTGCCGCCGTCGACGGCGCTTCGCCGCCGCGGTGTTTGGCCTGCTCGGTGTGTTACTGGCAGTCGTAGTGCCACTGTTGCCAGTAATCCAGGACACCACGAGGATTACCTGGCCGGGTCCGGGGCCGCTCGCTGCGGTCAATGCGCCGCTGGTCAACTTCCAACCGCAGAGCCTGACCGCCACGATTCCCTGCGCGGCCGCAACCTCGACGGACGCGCGGTCGATTCAGCCGGCGTCCCTGCTGGCTACTACCCCGCCCGGCTCAGCCGACGGTGCGGCCGTGGCAATGGTCCTGCAAGTGGCCGACGGAAAGCTGACCCTGATCAGCCGCGGCCAGGCGCTGGGCAGCTTTTCCTTGGGCACACCACCCTTGGGCACCATCCCGGTGTCCCCGCAGGAGTGCATGATCACAATCTCCTCCGATGCCACCGGAACCACGGCTACGGCCGGCTCACACCAGTTCGTCACGGTCGACCAGGACGTCCGGCCGCAGGTGACCGGTATCTACTCGGTCCTCGACGACAAGCGCGACCCGGTCAAGGGACTGGCGGTGCAGATCACCCCAGACACCCGCTTCCAGTCCACCCCACATCCGATCAAGCTCGCCGCGATGGCACTCGCCGTGGTAGCCGTGTTGACCAGCCTGATACTGCTGCATCGCCTGGACGGGCGAATCGGCCGCCGGGCCCCCCGGCTGCTGCCCTTGAGCTGGTGGCGCCCTACCGGACGCGACGCCACGGTGCTCGCCGTGCTCGCGGTGTGGGTTGTCATCGGTGGGATCACCTCCGACGACGGCTACATCCTCACGATGATCCGGACCAGCTCGGACATGGGGTATGTCGGCAACTACTACCGATGGTTCAACGTCCCTGAGGCGCCCTTCGGCTGGCCCTACGAGCTGTACGCGTTATGGGCGGAAATCAGCACGACCCCACCGTGGCTGCGGCTGCCCTCCTTCGTCATGGGTGGGGTCAGCTGGATGCTGATCAGCCGGGAGGTGCTGCCGCGGTTGGGCCGGGAGGTCCGCCGCAGTGCCGCCGCCGGATGGGCCGCCGCCGCGGTGTTCCTGGCCTTCTGGCTGCCCTACAACAATGGGCTGCGGCTGGAGCCGGTCGTCGCGATCGGCTCGCTGCTCGCGCTGTGTGCGGTGGAGCGTGCGGTGGCCACCCGCCGGCTGTTGCCGCTGGCGTTAGGCCTGCTCGCCGCCGCCTTCACCGTCGCAGCCACGCCGACCGGATTCATCGCGGTCGCACCGTTCCTGGTGGCGGTGCGGCCGCTGGTGCGGTTGCTGCACCAGCACGCATCCGTCTCCGGCTGGCCCGCGGTGATCGGACCGATCTTCGGTGCCGGCCTGCTGGTTCTCGTGGTGATCTTTGCCGACCAGACACTGGCTGGGTTGCTGGAAGCCACCCGGATTCGCACCGCGATCGGACCAAGCCTGTCCTGGTTCCAAGAGGCCACCCGCTACCAGGAGCTGTTCAGCGACAAGGCCGACGGTGCGCTGGCCCGCCGCTTCCCGGTGCTGCTGTTGCTGCTATGCCTGGGAACAAGCCTGGTGGTGTTGTTGCGCCGGGGCGGCATCCCGGGCGCCGGCCTGGGCCCAAGCCGGCGGCTGATCGCCACCGCAGCCCTGGCGCTCGGGCTGCTGGCGCTGACTCCGACCAAGTGGACCCACCACTTCGGCTCGCTCGCCTCGATCGGTGCCGCGCTGGGCGCGCTGACCGCACTGGCCACCAGCACCAGCGTGCTGCGCTCGGCGCGCAACCGGTGGTGGTTCCTGGCCGGCCTGCTGGTGATCCTGGCGATGTCGGCTACCGGACCCAACGCACCTTGGTACGTCTCCCAGTACGGGGTTCCCTGGTACGACATCCCCCCGTCGGTGAACGGCTTCCAGGCGAGCACGCTACTGATCGTCGCGGCTGCGCTAGCCGCATTGCTCGCCGTGATCGAGGGATTGCGGCACGAGCCGGGTGCACCGCCACCACCCCCACCGGATCGAGGCAGCGGGCGGCGGGCGTTACGTAGCGGATCGGCCCCGCTGGCGGTGTTCTGCGGGCTGCTGGTGCTCGCCGAGATCGGCGCGATGGTCAAGGCAATGCACAAGCAGCGCGACGGCTACAGCATGGCCACAGCCAACGTCGCTCACATCACCGGACACAGTTGCAATCTCACCGACGCGGTCCTGGTCGAGCCCGACCGGCGCGCCGGCGCGTTGCGCCCGGTACGCGGAACGCTGCTCGCCGACATCCCGCTGCGGCGTGGTTTCGAGATCAACCGGATTCCGTCTGCCGCCACCGACCGGGTGGACCGGCAGCGTCGTGATATTCAAGGTGACCGCCCTCCCACGTCGGAGGGAGACAACCCGGTCGATACACCGCCGCCCGGACTCGGCGGTACCGCGATCCCGGTCTGGAGCAGCTTCTCCGTCGACGGGCCCGGCATCGGAGACATGCGCACCAACTGGTACACCCTGCCCGACGCGGCCCGTGATGGCCGCGCACCGGTGGTGATCTCGGTCGCGGGAACCTTGTCTGCCACCACACCGCTGGTCGCCGAGTTCGGGCGGCGCGCCGAGCGCGGGTTTGAGGTGATCGATCAGATCGCCATCGGCGGGCGAGCCACCGCCCCGGGGCCGGGATGGCGGGACCACCGTCTCGGGCTGGCCGGCCGGCCCGCCGCCGGGGCGGACACCGTGCGGCTCATCGCCACCGACGCCGACGTCACCGAGGATGGTTGGCTGCTGTTCTCCGCACCTCGGGTGCCCCTGTTGAGCTCGATGACCGACCTGGTGGCTCCCACACCCCCGGTGTTCCTGGACTGGCCGGTCGGATTCGTGCACCCCTGCGTGCGCCCGTTCGAAGTTCGCAACGGCATCGCGGAGATCCCGCAGTACCGGCTGCGAGGTAATGAGTTGCTGGCCAACTACGGCAAGACCTGGTCATCACGGGAGGCCGGCGGTCCGTTCGGCTGGTTGCAGATTCTTGCCACCGAGCGGGAGGTTCCCACCTACCTCAAGGAGAACTGGGACACCGACTGGGGCAAGCTCACGGTCATCCGACCCCGGGTGCCCGACGCCGAGGCACCGGTGCTGAGAACCGGCACCGAGGTGCGCAGCGGCTTGTGGTCACCCGGGCCATTGCGCAGTGGGGGCCAAGCCGCCGAGATCTCCCAACTGGGCCGCTGAGGTTTCACGCCTCTGAATTCAGGGCCACCGAGTTGAGGATCACTGCGTCCGCCGGTCCATCGGCCGGATGCTCCCGAGGAATGGGTTACTCAGAAGGGCCCCTCGCGGAAACGAGGGGGAGGTGTTCCGCGAGGGGCGGCGGATCCGGCTGGGGGTCCCGAACCCGCATCACAATTGTGCCACCTTTGAACTCGCCCATGCGAGTGATACACCGGCGTGGCGTGTAGGTTTTTCCTCGGCGCGTCGCGGCCACCACTCCTCCGAGTTGGTGACAGTCAGTGCCGAAAGATCACCGCGCGTTGCACAACGAAGTTGATACAGGTCGCGGTGCTCTGCGCGACGAGGAATGCGAGAGTGATCTCGCCGCGCATCGGCGGCAACAAAGCGAGTATGACCGCGTTCATCCCGACCTGAACGACGAAGGTGATTCCGTACAGAGCCATGACCGAAGCGAACTGCCCGCCGCCTCCCCGGCCCTGGAACGTCCACCGGCGGTTGATCAGGTATGCGGTTGCGGTGCCGGCGATGAATCCCAGCGCCTTGGCCAGGTGTATCCACAATCCGGTGGCGAGCAGCACCTGGTAGCTGCCGTAGTCCACGATGGCGGCAATGCCGCCGACGAGCACGAAACGGGTGAGCGTGGTGGCTAGGCTCAGACGTGCCGCTAGTTGGGGTGCGGCCAATCTGGGCTCCTTTCTGGATGCCTTACCGGTGCTGGTCAGGTCCCGGCAGAGTACCGACGCGTCCGCAGGCGTCACCGCACCACCCGTTACTCTCCCCGCCGTGGCCGCTTCGTCCCGTTCGGAACGGACCACGGCGTGGCAGGCAGTGACCTGGCAGGCAGTGACCTCGCAGGCGGGGGTGCTGGCCGGGTTGGCGTTGCTAGCGATCATTTCGGCGGTCGGGGTGCTACTCGCTCCGGTGATCGTCGACGACCCGGTGGTCAGCTGGCCCCGCGTCGGGGAACCGCCTCGCAGCACCGTGCTGCCGCTGGTGCCTTACCGCCCGTTGAGCTTGGACGCCACGGTGCCATGCGCCGCGTTGTCCGCCCTGGGCCAGCGGGCTGGTGGCGGCGACGCGTTGCGTACCCAGCCCCCCAGCACCATCACACCGGACGAGCTGGATATCCCGGTCGTACTGAGCAAGCGCGCGAAGCAAGACCCTTCGGACGAGATCAGCGCGGGCCTGGTCGTCGCGACACACCGCGGCACGGTGCAGATCACGGCGTCGGGCACCACGGTGCTTCGAGAGACACTGGTCTCTGGCAGGTGCACCTATCGCATCATGGCCGACGCCGGCGGGCTACGGGTGCTGCGCGACGGCGAGCAACGCGCCGCTACTGCCGTGCCAGTGCCCGAGGTCGGCGAGCTGGCCACTGACCTCGAGGGCCAACCGGCCGCCCAGGGCCTGGCGGTGTCGCTGCACACCGATGCCCGTTACGAGTCCAGACCGACCCCGTTGAAGATCGTCCTGTTGTTGCTGCACGGCATTGCCATGCTGGTACTGCTCGGGTTGGCGTGGCGGTGGTGGGGCGGTATGGCCGGTCACACTCAGACGCCGGTGGTGCGGCGCCGCCGGATCCGGGCTGCCGACGCGGTGCTGGTGGCGGTCTCGGCGCTGTGGGTAGTGCTGGCCCCGACCAACTTCGATGACCCGTGGTACCTGCTGATGGCCCGCGGTGGCGACGTCTCCGGCTCGATCGGCAACGCGATCTACATGTTCAACGTCACCGAGAACCCCTTCGTGGCCAGCCAGTACGTGCTGCAGGCATGGGCCAGCTTGGGTCAATCATTTGGGGCGGCCTGGGGGCTGGCGTGGATGCGGTTGGTACCGCTGATCTACGGGCTACTTACCTGGGTGCTGCTGCGCACTCTTCTGGTCAAGGGATACGGTCCCGAGCTGGGTACCGGCAAGGCTGTCTGGGCGCTGCTGGTGGCCTACCTGCTGTGGTGGCTGCCCTACGGGATGACACTGCGACCGGAACCGCTGATCGTGCTGCTCGCCGCCGCGACACTGTTGCTGGCCGAGCTGGCCCGGCAGCGCCGCTCGGTCGGCGCGCTGGCCGCAGCCACCGCGATCGCCGCGCTGGCGGTGTCGGTCTCCCCTTCCGGGTTGGTGGCGATGGCGCCGCTGGTGCTGGCACTGCCCTGGCTATGGGCCTGGTTGCGCGAGCAGCGGACCGTGACGCGGGTGGCCGCGGTGCTGTTGTTGGCCGCCGCGGGTACCAGCCTGGTGCCGGTGGGATTTGCCGACGCCACACTGGGCGACTTCCTGGAGTCCGCCGCGGTGCACAAGTGGTACTACGACACCTTCGCCTGGTTCGAGGAACTCGCCCATTACCGGACGATCCTCAGCCTGCAGGACTCCAGCCAGTGGGCGCGGCGGGCCCCTGTCGTACTCACCGTCGCGGTGCTCGTGGTGGTCGCGCTAAACAGCGTGGTGCGCAGGAAGGTGAGCGGTCCACACCTGCGTACCGAGGTCGACCCGGTGCACCGGCTGCTGTTGAACAGTGCGGCCTGTTCGGTGGCGGCTCTGGCACTGCTCGCGCCGACACCGACCAAGTGGGTCAACCATTTCGGGGCCGCGGCTGCTGCTCCCACGGTGTTGCTTGCCGCGGCTTTGCTGTGCCGGCCGCTGGGGCCGCCCCTGGGCTTCCCGCTACGCCGTGACCTTCCCACCGGGGCGGCCATCGCGGCAGCGGCGGTGCTGGTGGGTGCAGTATCGCTGAGCTTCGCCGGGCCGAACCTGTGGCGGCCCTACTCCGACCGGGGGCAGCCCTTCGGTGACCACATCGGCGCCGTGGCACGGGCCTCGCCCGACCTCGGGAGCCTGCGACTGCGGCTGGGACCGGTGCAGCTGGCCGATCCGGTGCTGTGGATCGCGATCGCGCTGGCCGCGGGCTGCTGGGTGTGGTGGCGGTACCGGCGAGGCCAGTGCACCGGGCTGACACCTGATCGAGCAGTACTGCTGACCGGGTCAACCACCCTCGTGGTGATGACCGTGGTGGTCTTCGTGTGGGCACCGCTACGGCAGTACCCCGGCTGGTCGGTCGCGATGTCGGCTGCCCACGGGGTGGCCGGCGAACCATGCGCGCTGGCTGAACACGCGCAGGTCCTCGTCGATACCGCGGTGCAGCCGGTACCTATCGGTCCGGCGATCGTTGAGGGATCGTTCGCCGCGGCAGCGGAGTGGCCATTACCGGTGCCCGCCCCGGCTCCGGGAACGCTGGTCTGGCACGACGCCGTCCCGGCCGGGCCCCAGACGGGGCTGCTCGTCACACCGTGGTTCTCGCTACCCACGCAAAGACCAACCGATGACGGTACCCACTTGCTGATCCCATTGCTCGGCGCCCGGGCCGGCCAGGAGCTGATCTTGGAGTACGCCACGGCGGCCGGACCGAACCCCACCGTGGCCGGCAGTGTCGCGCTACCGGTAGACCTGACCGTGCCATCGACGCAGTGGCAACAAGCAGCCGTCACCCTGCACCGGCTCGGCGAGGCGCGGCCGTCAAGCGTGCGGCTGACGATCCTTGATCTGGTCAGCGGCACCGGTAACTGGCTTGCGGTAGGTCAACCGCGGCTGGCCGAATGGCGCCCGCTGCTGACCCAGACCGCCGGGCGGCCGGTATACGTCGACCAGATCACCGCCACCTTGCTGCCCTGCGTTGATCAGGTCAGGGTCGAGCACGGCATCACGCGGCCGCCGGAGATGCTGGTGCAAGGCGATGAAGCATTCCACCGCGGCTTCCTTGACCTGGTCTTCGAGGACCTCAGGGGCGGTACCCAGGTGCCGGCGGACCGCTCCGGCACGACCGTGCGGGTGCCGACCCGGTTGATGCCCTCCGGTCCGGCCACCCTGCCGTGGGGGCGAGTCGAGCGGGTGGTGTATGACCATCCCATCGGCGTGGTCGACCTGCGCGTTGAGACGCTGCGGCGGCCCGGATGGACGCGACTTCCCACGCTGGCCGACAAGAGCTACCGCGGCGACTCGAAAACCATACAATCCGGACAGTAGAACGGGGTGGTCGGTCGCGTCCCGCACGGCTCCACGGCAACTGGTCACCCGAGCCGCATCAGTGAGGTGGACCGGGGAGCCCACTGATCACCGGCATCGGCCGACGCGGCCAGTCCGTAGCGCGCCAGCGCTCGAGCCAGGGATCGGTGGCAATGCCAGGCAATAGCCCCTGCCACAGTTCCGTGACGGCCTCCCACATCTGGTTGGGACCTCGGAGCAGGTCACAGAGCAGATTGGCGCCGGTGATCATGGAGACGACGACACGGGCGATCTGGGTAGGATCGACACCGGGCCGCAGCAGCCCACCTTCCGCAGCGGCGATGAGTTGTTCCTTGGCCGCCACCTCTCCGTACAGGTAGTGCGTGGCGGCGTCTGCGCAGACAACTCCGGGGTCGGTCACCAACTGGATGCCACCGCGAGCGATCGGATCTTGGGCCTTGCGGGCCACGACCTCGTCGGTCTGCGCGAGCAGCGACCATAGTGGGTCCAAGCCGCGGGCGTTGACCTCGACGACCATCGCCCGCCAGCGCGCGACCATCTCGGCCACCACCGCATCAGCGAGAGCCTGCTTGGAGGCGAAGTGAAAGTACAGCGCGCCCTTGGTGACCTTGCTCGCGGCGATCACCTCGCTCAGTGATGTGCCGTGGTAACCCGCCTCGGCGAACCGGGTCGCAGCCGCAACCAGCAAGGCCTGCCGGGTGAGCCGTGCTCGGCCTTGGAGACGCTCGGTCGGTAACTTAGCTGCTTCTGCACCGGCCGGCTCCCGTTGTATCGCAACCACCCGGCCTCCACTCACTGGCCTACCACCTGTCGTGCCACGCCCTCGACATGGCACCACGCTAGAACATCCGCGCGGGGCGGGCTGCGGTGCGGCGTTGGAGCGAACCTCCTTGGCTCCGAGCCAACCGGTCATCGACCCACAAGCAGTCACAGCTCAAAGAGGGGGGCGGTGTGGCGGGCCAGGTCGCAGCGGTTGGGGTAGGTGCGCCTGAACATCACCGGCCCGTCCAGGTAGTCGCCGGAAGCAATTGCGGTCACCGGGTCGTAGACATCCGGGCACAGCGTGCCGGGCTGCCCGGGGATCTTGGTGAAGTCACCGCTGGCCTCGCCAAGCACCCGGCAGGCAGACTCGGAATGCGGATGGGTCCCGCTGGGTGGGTCGCAACGTAGGGTGACGAACCGATCGATATCACGACCCTGCACACCGAGCACGAGGAAGGTTTCTTGCGCTGCGGTGGCCGTGGTTGCGGTGGCAGCAGGAGCACCCATCGCCGCTGCGGCGATTAGCGCGACACCCACGGACAACATCGTCGTGATCCCGGGTCGCATACTTCACGGTCGCATACCCAGCCCCCGCGCAGCCAGCACGAATTTACCCCTCACGGCGGGCTAGCGTTCGATCGGTGCTTCGCGACGACAGCCCCGCGGCGGTGTCAGCCCGCGAATGTCCCCCCGAATGTCTTCTCCCGAGCCCGCGCCACGCACGGCTTGAAGTAGCTCATCAAAGGCCACCCGCTGCTGGCGCAGCGCGTCGTAGCAGGGGGTTCCATCACGCAGGAGCAACGTCGGACGCGCGGTCAGGACTGATCTGGTGCCGCGCAGTCGCACAGTGGTCCATGCGACCGTGAACTGCAGCGCGGCCAGCAGGATGAGCGCGGTCACGTCCTCGGATCACGAGACCGTGGTATTGAGCAGGATCGTGGCGAGCGTGGAGCCGATCGCGATGGTCACCACGAAATCAAATGCGTTGAGCTTGGCAAGCGTTCGCTTGCCGGACAGCCGCAGTGTCACCACGAGGGTCACATAGGCGGCGGCACCGACCACCAGCACACGGCCCGATGTCGAATCAGGAATTGAACCACATGCTGCACGGATACCCCGGAACGTCCACGCACACCCGTGCGGGAAACTCGCGTAGCGATCTCTCGAACCGAGCGGTTGTGGGGCTGACCTAGCGGCTCTGGTGCGTGGGCGGGCAGCTTCGCTGTGCTGGTGACGCTGGCTGATAACCGCCTCAGGTAACGCCATCGACCATGGAAACCACGGGTGGGCTGACCAGCCGCGCTGCGGTGCGGGGTTCGGGTCCGGATGAGCCAGCCGGGTACTCCTCCATTGGCACGGCGTCGTTGGCCCATGCGGCGAGCACGGGGTCGATGATGCGCCAGCACTCCTCGGCTTCGTCGCTTCGGATGGACAGGGTCGGATTTCCGGCGAGCACTTCCAGGAGTAGCACGCTGTAGGGCGGCAGTTGCTGGTTGGTCAGGCGTGCCGTGAGCTGCTCCCGCTCGAGGTCGAACCACTCGCCGGCACCGTTGAGGTTGATCGCCAAGGAGATCGAGTCGGGGTCGAAGGTCAGCCGCAGTACGTCGGGTTCGGTTTCGTCGGCGAACGGGAGGTGCGGCACCGGCCGGAACCGCACCACGATCTCGCGGCGGTCCCTGCCCAGAGCCTTGCCTGAGCGCAACCGAAACGGCACCCCGGACCAGCGCCAGTTGTCCACGGCAAGGGTCAGCTCGGCGTAGGTCTCGGTGCGGCGGGCGGGATCGACCCCGGGCTCGTCGACGTACGCCGGATGCGTCCGGCCGGCGGTGTAGCGGGCGCGACGGCTGCCGCCCGTAAGCTCGGCCCGGGAGGGTGTGCGTACCGCTCGCAGCAGGTCGACCTTGCGGTCTCGCAGCGCGCGCTCGTCGAGGGAGGTGGGCGGCTCCATGGCCACCAGCGCGAGCAGCTGTAGCAGGTGGTTTTGCACCATGTCCCGGAGTGCACCGGCGGCGTCGTAGTAGCCCGCGCGCCCCTCCAGCCCGAGGGTCTCGTCCCAGACGATGTCGATCTGCTCGACGTGTAAGGCGTTCCACACCGGTTCGAAGACTCGGTTCGCGAACCGCAGACCGAGGATGTTGAGCACGGTCTGCTTGGCGAGGAAGTGATCGATCCGGAACACGGCGTCCTCCGGGAACGCGGAATGGACGAATTCATTGAGCTGCCGAGCATCCTGCAGGCCCGTGCCGAAGGGTTTTTCGATGACAAGCCGGCTGCCTTGGGGGACGCCGACCTCGGCGAGGCCACGCAGGGTGTCGGCGAACAGCGTGTGCGGCAGTGCGAGGTACACCACGAGGGGACCAGCGGCCTGCGCGATGATCGAGGCGAGCGAGTCCGGGTCGGTGACGTCACCGCGCTGGTAGCGCAGGTTTGCGCACAGACGTCGCTGCACGTCTTCGTCGATGTCGGGGGCGTGCAGCTTGAGACGACGCGCGGCATGGCTGCGGAATGTCTCGTGGTTCCAGTCGTCTCGCGCGACGCCGGTCACCGTGAACCCGTCGGGGAGTCGGCTGGCGGCCTGCAGCCGGGCGAGGGCCGGCAGCAGGTAGCGACCGGTGAGATCCCCGGTTGCACCGAGCACGATGAGTGAACGAATCACGGTGATCCCTTTCCGTTGCAGTGGACGCATCCACCGATCGTTCTGCGCTAGCGGTCGTCCCGGTTGTGGTAGACGTACCTGTCCCGCGCATATTGGCGCGCCACATAACCAGCGGTGATCAGCACGACCGCGAGTATGGGCAGCGCGACGTTGACCAACTCGTTGGTGATGAAAACCGCGAGCACGACCGCGACGAGCACCGTGACCATAAACGCCATTGATACCCAGACCGCGGCTTGGCTTGGCGTTGTTCTCACGACGCGACCTTGTCGGGTGCCGAGCGCACCTCGGTAGTGGGTGCGGTTCCGTTCGGCCGCAGGGTGTCGACGAGCCGGAGCAGCTCCATTGGCAACGGGAAGATCAGCGTGGAGGTGCGTTCGTTGGTGATGTCGGCCATCGTCGACAGCACTCGCAGTTGCATGGCCGCCGGGTGTATCTCGAGGATTTCGGCGGCCTGGCCGAGGGTCTCGGCGGCTTCGAACTCGCCGTGCGCGTGGATGACCTTGGCGCGCCGTTCGCGCTCGGCTTCGGCTTGGCGGGCCATCGCCCGGCGCATGCTTTCGGCCAGCTCCACGTGCTTGACTTCCACGACGCTTACCTTGACTCCCCACGGGTTGGTGGTGTCGTCGATGATCTGCTGCAGCCGTTGGTTGATCTCGTCGCGTTTGGTGAGCAGGTCATCGAGGTCGACCTGGCCGAGGATGCTGCGCAGGGTGGTCTGGGCGATCTGGGAGGTCGCGATGATGTGGTTTTCGATAGCCACTACCGAGCGCACCGGGTCGACCACGTTGAAGTAGGCGACCGCGTTGACCCGGACGCTGACGTTGTCTCGGGTGATGATGTCTTGGGAGGGGACGTCCATGGTGATGGTGCGCAGGGATACCCGGACCAGGCGGTCGACGATGGGGATGATGAAGAACAGGCCGGGTCCCTTGGCGTCGATGACGCGGCCCAGCCGGAAGATCACTCCCCGCTCGTACTCGGGCACGATTCGGACGGAGGCGACAAGCAGCAGGGCCAGGACGGCGACGGCGACGCCCACGGCGATGGTGGTGTCATTCATGGCGATCACTCCTTGGTGCCAATGGGTTCGACGATGAGGGTCAGATCCTCAAGGGCCACGACCCGCACTTCTTGGCCGTCGTGCAACGGCTCCCCGCGGGTTCGGGCGGTCCACCAGGCGCCCTCCAGGCGCACCCGACCGGTGGTTTCTCCGCTGGTGCTGCTCACAACCGCCTGGTGTCCGATGAGCGCTTCGGCGCCGGTGGCCGGGCGGGCGCGGTGCGCGCGCCGGGCGAGGCGACCGGCAAGCAGCGAGCCACCTCCCACCAGCGCCGCGGTCGGCCACAGCACCGCTGGACTCACCCCGACCGGCCCCTGGAACATGAACAGTCCGGCGAGCAGCAGAGCGACGGCGCCGCCGGCGGCAGCGACCCCTATGCCGGGGGCGAACAGCTCGGCGGCGAACAGTGCGGCAGCCAGGGCCAGCAGCGCCAAGCCCGCGGCGTTGACCGGCAGCACGGACAGCGCGAAGAACCCGAAGATGAGCAGGATGGCGCCGGTAATGCCGCCGAACCCCATGCCGGGGCTGGCCAGCTCGTAGAGCAGCGCCAGCGTGCCCAGTGACAGGAACAAAAAGGCCAGGTTGGGATCGGCGAGGACGCCCAGTAGTTGGCGGGTCCAGCCGAGGTCGTGATCCACGACCGTCACGCCCGCGGTGCGCAGCGTCACCGTGGTAGCGGGGTTGAGCTTTACGTCGCGGCCGTCGAGCGCGGCCAGCAACGCTGCCCGGTCACCGGCGAGGAGATCGATCGCACCGATCCGGTGGGCCTCGACCGCCGGAACGGCCCGGCCCTGGCGCACGGTGTCGACCGCGAAGCCGGTGTTGCGGTCGCGCTGCGCGGCGACCGACTCGGCGAACGCTGCGGCATCGTTGATCACCTTGTCGGTGATCTCCCCGCCCTGCAAATCGACCGGGGTGGCCGCGCCGATGGTGGTGCCGGGAGTCATCGCGGCGACGTGTGCGGAGAAGGTGATCAACGCCCCGGCCGAGGCGGCGCGGGCGCCGGCGGGGGCCACGTATACGACCACCGGAACGTTGGCACCGAGGAACGACTGGATGATCTGCCGCATGGAGGTGTCCAGGCCACCCGGGGTGTCCAGTTCCACGAGCAAGGCCTGGTGTCCACCGCGTTCGGCTTCCTGCACGCCGTCGGTCAGGTAGTCAGCGATGACCGGGGTGATCGGCCCGTCCACCCGTGCGGTCAGAACCGTGGGACTCTCCGAGATACCAGGCGCTGCGACACCAGCCGGGGCCGCCATGAGCCCGGCAAGACCAAGTACCGCCAACGCGGCCAGCAGCAGGCGACTCCACGTCATCGGCTGCCCTCCTTGGCGTGCCAGCCAGGTCGCCATCGCGCGCTTGACCTGCGTGGCGTCGGCAGCACTTGTCAACCATGGTCGTGAGTAGCAGGCCGGCCAACAAGGCGTGCGTGCGGTCAATGAACGCTGGTTTTGCTTTCCGGGTCCCGGCAAGCAAAGGCTGTGGTCGGCTAGCGAAACCACGCACCGGTAGACAGCTCAGGTCGATGGCCCTGCAGCACTCGGGTCAACGCCACGCCGCTGGAGATCACACCGACGTGGCTGAAGGCCTGGGGGAAGTTTCCGAGGAACGACCCATCAGCGGGATCGATCTGCTCGGGCAGCAGCCCCAGCGGGCTGGCACGGGCGCAGAGGCTTTCGTATAGCTCACCGGCCTCGTCCACGCGGCCCTGGCCGAGCAGGTTGTCGACCAGCCAGAAGCTGCACAGCAGGAAGGCGCCCTCGTGTCCGGCCAGTCCGTCGGGTGACTCATCGGGCAAGTACCGGAACAACAACCCGTCTCCGGCGCCCAGCCGGTCGGCCACCGCGCGGGTCGTCGCGACCATGCGAGGGTGGTCGGCTCGTAGGACGCGGCGCAGCGGCAGCGCGAGCAGGCTCGCGTCCAACCCGCCACCGGCGCCGAGCTGCTCGGTGAGGCTTTGGCGCTTGTCGTCCCACGCCTCGCGCAAGATGCGCTCCGTCACAGCCTCAGCCGTGGCGGCCCATCCCGCGCAGTCACCGGGCAGGTGCAGGCGGCTGGCCAATCGCGCGGCCCGGTCGAGTGCGACCTGGCACATCGCAACGGAATAGGTGAATAACCGGCCGGGAGCACGCACCTCCCAGATGCCCTGGTCCGGAGTGGTCCACACCGCCCTGGCGGTTTCGGTCAGCTCGACCAGATGGCCCCACAGCGCCTCATCAACGGGTCCGCCGCGGGCGGCCCATTGGAAGGCGCAGTCGAGGATCTCGCCGTACACGTCATGCTGCACCTGGTCGGCTGCACCGTTGCCCCAGCGGACCGGCGCCGAGCGGCGGTAGCCCTCGAGGTCGTCGTCCACGCGTTCGGGCGGGGGCAGCTGGCCGTCCAGGTTATAGAGCACCCGCGGCTTGCCGGCGCACTCCACCGCGTCGAGCACCCAGCCCAGAAAGCTATCGGCCTCGACGGTCAGCCCGATCCGGCGCAGCGCGAACACCGAAAACGCCGCGTCACGAATCCAGGTGTAGCGATAATCCCAGTTCCGGACACCGCCGAGAGACTCGGGCAGCGACGAGGTGGGGGCCGCGACAATGGCCCCGTTCTCGACGTAGTCCAGCAACTTGAGGGTCAGCGCGGAGCGCCGTACCAGATCGGCCTGCGGGCCCTCATAGCTGATCCCGGCGCTCCAGCGCCGCCAGGCCGTGGCCGTCTCGTCCAACAGCGGGCGCGGGTTGATCTGGTGCATGCTGCGGGCGCCGTGTTCCCAGCGCAGCAGCAGCCACAGGTCCTCCCCGGCCTCGACCCGCACGGTGTTCTCGAGCCCGTCCAGCGGCCGGTCGGAGAGCAGGTGCAGCTCAAGGTCGGGCCGGGAGCAGCGCAGCCGCAATCCGCCGCCGTGCCGGTCGACGTCGGCGCCCCCGCGGGGGCGCACCGAGATACGCAGCGATGCCCAGCCCTGGAGCACCCGGACGCAGCGCAGCAGCTCACCGCGCGCGGCGGGTGTGTCATCGGTGAGGTCGGCGCCGGAGCGCAGGGTGAAGGCATCAGTCACCTCCACCAGACCGGTCGAGCAGCGCAGCTCGGTGACCAGCACACCAGTGTCGGGCAGGTAATACTGGCGGCTGCCTCGCAACTGCTCGGGAGCGACAACAAACTCACCCCCGCGGTGGCGGTCGAGCAGCCCGCAAAACAGTGGCTGGGTGTCGAACCGGGGCACGCACATCCAACTGATCGCGCCGTCGCGACCGACCAGGGCACAACCCCGGCCGTCGCCGATCAGACCGTAGTCAGACAGCGGCAGGTAACCGTCGTAGCGCAGCAGCGGTCGAGCCGAGGTCATCTCTTTGCCTCCAAGGAGCGTCGCGCGGTCCAGAGCAGCAACGTGACACCGAGCGCGGCGCCGACGGCGGAGCCGGCGAAGATCCCGACCTTGGCGTGGTCGACGAGCGCCGGATCGGTGTAGGCCAGCTCAGCGATGAACAACGAGACGGTGAACCCAATCCCCGCCAGCGCGGCGATCCCCCACACCTGCCCGGTAGCCACCCCTGCGGGCAGGCTAGCGACCCTGGTGCGCTGGGCCAGCAGCGTCACTAGCCCGATGCCCAGCGTCTTACCCACGACGAGCCCGACGGCCACTCCCCAGGCAACTCGCGAGCTGGCCGCGTCGGCCAGCACTCCACCGCGCAGGTCCACGCCGGCGTTGGCCAGCGCGAACAGCGGCACGACAGCGAACGCCGTCACCGGGTGCAGCCGGTGCTCAAGTTCGTGCAGAACCTCGCGGCCGCCCACCGGGCGTGCCGGGGTGAGCAATCCCAGCGCCACCCCGGCAATCGTGGCGTGCACGCCGGAGAAGTCCGTGGCATACCAAACCCCCATGCCGATCACGGCATAGGGCCACACGGCGCCCACCCCGAACCATCGCAGGGCCAGCACGGCCGCCAGAGCGATCGCGGCGGCGCCGAGCCAGCCCAGTGATATTGACTCGGAGTAAAACACCGCGATGATCACAATGGCGATGATGTCGTCCACAATCGCCACACTGACCAAAAACACCTTCACCCCAGCAGGGATCCGGGAACCCAGCACAGCGAGCACACCCACCGCGAACGCGATGTCAGTGGCCACCGGAATACCCCAACCGGCGGCGCCCTCACCGGTGCCCACGATCCCGAAGAAGATCACCGCCGGGAACACGACACCACCCGCGGCCGCCATCGCCGGCAAGACCGCCACCCGCGGCTCGCGCAGTTCCCCCGTGATCAGCTCCCGCTTGATCTCCAAACCGATGACGAAGAAGAACAGGACCATCAGCCCGTCGTTGACCCAACCACGCAGATCGTGACTGGGCGCCAGCGGGCCGGTCCCTAGGGTCAGCTCGGTATCCCACAGCGCCTGGTAAGCACCGGATGCCGGGCTGTTGGCCCACACCATTGCGACCACTGCGGCGATCAGCAACACGATGCCGCCGGCGGACTCCGCTTGCAGGAACTCCCGCAGCGGCTCGACGATCACCTTGTGGGCCCGCCGCCGCAGGGTCCACCTTCGGGACACGCGACGCACCTCCAGTGACGAGCTACTCAGACACCGGTAACGCCGAGCGCAACCGACGAAGGACTTGTCGACGATCCTCGACG
>JALZDU010000426.1 GCA_030862405.1 Actinomycetota bacterium
ACAGCAACGCGGCGCCAATGATGCCGTTGTCGTAACCGAACAACAACGCCGCCAACGCGCCCAGGGCATACACCCGCCGGGTGGTCACTCGGGACCGGGACGAGGACGCGACCATCAGCTACCTCCGTTGCGTGGGGACAGCACGCGCTGCTCGCGGGCGAGCGCGTGGGCGATCTCTCTGGTGTTCGGGTACAGCTCGCGATAGAGGTCATAAAGACGCGCGTAGGTTGCAGCCGGTTCCGGGCGCGGCTCGATCGTGGCCGCGATGGGGTTCCACTGCGCCATACCTATTTCGGCCATATCTATTTGCGTGTCGGGTGACTCACCACTCTTGATGTGGCCGATCCCGATGGCGGCCAGCAGCGCGTCGCCCAGGCACGCGCCGATCGTCTGGCGGGGTAGCTGCTGGGGGGCGTCCAGGACGTCGGAGACGATCTGAGTCCACAGCCCTCCCTTGGTGCCGCCGCCCACCGCGACCAGGCGACGGGCTTGCCCACCGGCGTCGCGCATCGCTTGCAGGTTGTGCCGCACCCCGTAGGCCGTGGCCTCCAAGGCCGCCCGGTAGATATCCCCCCGGTGGTGCCGCAGGGTCAGCCCGATCAGCACGCCCCGGGCATCCGGGTCGAACAGCGGCGTCCGCTCCCCGGCGAAGTAGGGCAACATGAGCAGGCCGTGTGCGCCAGGCGGCGACTGCTGGGCTTCCGCGACGAGCGGGTCGAACGACGTTTCCCCGGCCAGCTTGCGGATCCACTCGGTGATCGCGCCTGAGGTGGCCATTCCGGCAGCGAAGTTGTGGGTGCCGGGGAAGGTGCCCACGGTGCCCCACAGATCCGGGCTGCGGCGCGGACGGTCCAGCACCTCGACCAGGAACATGGTCGTCCCGTACATCACCATGACGTCGCCGGGTGCGGTGACGCCGACGCTGGTGGCTTCGGCCCAGGCGTCGATCGTGCCGGCCACCACCGGCGTGCCCGCCGGGATGCCGGTCTGCTCGGCGGCGTCAGCCCGCACCTCGCCAACCACATCGGAGGGCCAGTGCAGCTGCGGCAGCTCCAGGCCGGGGGCGATCAGCTCGGTCCATTCGTCGATCCAGCGGTGCTCGACCGGGTCGTACAACGGGGTGCATTGGCTGGCCGAGTGGTGATCGAGGATGTAGCTGCCGGTGAGCTTGCGCACGATGAAGCTGCTAGCCATCAGGAAGCGGCGGGTTGCGGTCCAGTTTTCCGGTTCGTTCGCGCGCAGCCACGCCAGCTTGGGTCCCACTGCTTGCGAGGTGAGCACCGACCCGCAGCGTTCCAGGATGGTTTGCTTGCCCAGCGTCTGGGTCAGCTCATCGATCTCGACGGTGGCGCGGGTGTCGACGCCGTACAGGATCGCCGGCCGCAGTGGCCGGTCCTCGCTGTCCACCGGGAGCAGGCACGGACCGATGCCACTGATGCCGACCGCGGCGACCGGTTCGGGCGCCGCCGCCGTCAGCTCCTTACTGATCGCCGCAAAGTCGGCCCACCACACCGCCTGCGGGTCGTGCTCCACCCAGCCGGGGTGTGGCATCGACACCTCGTGAGGCCGGGTCGCCGTCGCGACAACGGTACCGTCGGCGTGGACCAGCACGCCTTTGGAGCTGGCGGTGCCGATGTCGACACCGAGCAGCAGCGAGCTCACCGAGCCGCACCCAGCCCGGCCCACTCGATGTCGAGCATGCGGCACACCGCCCTCAGCTCGGCCACGTGCTCACCGGGCACCGCATGGATATGATTCGCTCCGAAGCTGGACAGGAACTCGCCGGCCTCGACTTCCAGCCGAGCGAATGCATGTGGCCATTCGAACGTCGACTGCCGAGCCAGCGCCTCGTTGGTCGCGTCGTCGTAGGACTCGAACGCGCCGCGCGCAACGTGCATCCGGTACCGGCCCGCCATCCGGGTCAACCGGGCAAAGGTGGCGCGCCCAGGTGCGGCGAAGAACGACACCGAGGCACCACCGGCGGGGAAGTAGAAGATCTCCGGGTAGAAGTGCACCGTGCGCAGGTTCTCTGCCGGGTCGTCACTGCGTGCGCCGTACCAGGTGGCGTGCTGGCCGGAGTTGCACAGGTCCCAGATGTCGCGGTCGGCGTGGTAGTGCCGCACGTCGGCGAACAGCACCGGCGTGCCGGTCAGGCCCTTGAGCAGCTGCATGGTCAGCGCACCGTCCATGTCGGACTCGGTGGCACAGACATGTGGCTGCTTGGGGCCCTCCCAGTCGTAGGGATCGTTGAGGAATGCCTCGGTGACGTCCATCGTGGTGAAGTGCGTGGTCAGCTCGGGCTGGCCCTTGATGCCGCAGAAGTCGAGGTTCCATTCGTCGATCAGTTCACGCACGGCGTGGTAGGAGCGGATCTGGCGTTCGAGCAGTTCCTGCGTCAGCTGCTTGCCGTCGTAGTGCACCCCGGCGGCGTGGCGCTCCAGCCATTCCCGGCCGGCAGTCACCCGCGACTGCTCGACGCCCTCCGAGCGTCGCACGATCTCCCACTGGTCGATCTCCTCGACGTCCACCCCGAATGTGCTCATCCACTGATCGGTATCCGCCACCGCGGTGTACATGCCCATCGGACGGCCACCGATGCGGCCGAAGGTGCTGCCAGTGAGCATGGACACTGCCGCCGCGGCGCGAACGGTTTCCAGGACGCGGTCCCGCACGGCTGGGTCGGTCACGTCGCCCCACACCCGGGTGTGCTGCCGGCCGATCTGGTCCAGCCCCCCACCAGCCGCCAGCATGCCGACCATTCCAGGAAACTGCGGATCGATGTTGGAGAACAGCAACAGCGGCCCCGGGGACGCTGTCGCGGCGAGCATCGAGAAGTGCGGGAAGGCCCACACCGGATAGTTGAAGATGGTGAGGTCTGGTCGGGCGTGTGCGACCCGGCGCGCCTCGGTGGTGGCCAGCGTGTTGGTCCAGATCGGCTCCGTCGCGCGGATGACCTCGTGCCCGGCCTGTTCGAGCGCCTGGGCAATGCGGCCTTCAACGTCTTGTCCGAACGACTTGATGTCGGCGTGGACGAAGTCGCGTCCGTCGGAGAAGGTTAACAGTCCGACGCGTGCCATACCTGCTCCTAGCTGCTAGAACGATCGGTGCTGTTTCGCTGCGTGACGAAGGTATCACCCAACGGAAGCGCTGGATGTGGTCTGGACGGGGGAAGCGGCCGTTACTTGATCCGCTACCAGCGGTGCCTCGTCAGGTCGTGTAAGTTTCTTGATCTTCCTTCGGTGGTACTAAATAATCTGGAGACGGCGACACGAGAAAGGACCAGGCAATGACTGAGCCTGAAGCCACTCAACAGGACACCGACCTCAATCCCGAGTCTTCAGCTGACGAGACAACTGACGTCACAACTGACGTGACTGACGAGACGTCTGCTGACGAAACATCCGACGCCGACGAGACAGCGGGTTTCGACGCGGAAGCGGCGCAAGAGGGCGTGACAGCTGACTACCAGGAGCGTATCCGCGAGTTCGACGAGGTGGAGTCGGTACCGGTCACTTCGGTGCCCGTTCCATCATCGGAGTTGAAGGACAGCGACCTCGAAGTGCAGTCGCCAGGCGGTCAAAGCGGCTGACGGCCGCTGGTTCGGCGCTGCGCTCGACGCGGGGGCGCTCGACCCGAAATGCCATGCGCCCACCAGCGGGGTGTACGTCAACTCGCAGGCCAGGACGACGGTTCGCACCATGCCTTCGAGGTACTTCCGGCATACACTATCGGGTGACCGATAGCCCAAGCCGGCAGAGCGACCGCGACCAGCTTGCGGGTGACCGTACCCAGGAGGAGCTCGATGCCCGTCACCTTGCGGCGACAGCGTATCTGCGCGCACCTGGATGCCGAGCTGAAGCGGACCCTAGCGGAGTGACCGCGCCGCCGGGTCGCGGTGGTCGTGGCGGGAAGCTGTCGTTCTTGGCCGAGGGCGGCCGGATGGGCGAGCTGATAGCCGCCATGACTGGGCGCTCACGCCAATCGGGGCGATCGCGGACTGGCGCACAGTCTTCGCACCGCCGTAGGGATCTGCGTGACCTCCCGGCACCCGATGGTGATTTGGTGGGGCCCGGAGCTGGTGCTGATCTACAACGATGCGTGGATGCCGATCCTGGGCCCGTCGAAGCACCCGGCACTGGGCAAGCCCGGGGCGCAGGTGTGGCCGGAAATGTGGCACATCATCGGCACTCAAATGCGGCACGTGCTGCACAGCGGTGAAGCCACCTGGTCGGATGACCAGCTGTTGCCGGCGTACCGGTATGGCTACTTGGAAGAGGCGTATTTCACCTATTCCTACAGCCCGATCCACGACGAGTCGGGAGCGGTGTGCGGGGTGTTTACCGCAGTCACCGAGACCACGACACGGGTGCTGGGTGAACGCCGGTTAGGCACGCAGCACGCCTTGGGTGAAGTGTCCGTTGCGCAGACCACAAGTGTGGAACAAGCCTGCTCTGCGGCGATGGAGGTGCTTTCGGGCAACCGGGCCGACATCCCGTTCGCGGTGGTCTATCTCCTGGCCCCCGACGGCACTGGCAAGCGGCTGGCGGCTCAAGGCCTCGCCGTCGACCACGCGATGCCCCCGTCCCTGCCGAGCCCGTCGATCGGATCGTCGATCTGGGAGGCTGTCGCCTCGAGGCAGACGCAAGTCATCTCTGGTATCGCGACCCGGTTACCCGGCTTGGCCCAACCCGGAGCCAGCGAGGTCGGTGACACCGACGTCGACACTGTACTCGCGATCCCCCTGACCGGATCGCACCAGCGGGATCGACCGATCGGGGTCTTGGTCGCCGGCGTCAGCCCGTACCGGGGACTTGACGAGAACTACCGGGCGTTCTTGCAGCTCGTTGCCGGCCAGTTCAGCACCGCCATCACCGACGTGCAGGCCTACGAAGCCGAACGACGCCGCGCTGAGGAGCTTGCCGAGCTTGACCGGGCCAAGACCGAGTTCTTCACCGGGGTCAGCCACGAGCTGCGCACTCCACTGACCCTGATCGCCGGTCCCGCCCAAGATGCCCTCGACGACCCCGACCACCCCCTGCCCGGGCAGCAGCGGACCCGGCTGGAGCTGATCCGGCGCAACAGCGGCCGGTTGCGCCGGCTGGTCGACACCATATTGGACTTCACCCAGCTCGAAGGCGGGCAACTCATCCCGGATCGCACTGCGGTGAACCTGGCCGCTCTCACCCGGGGCATCGCCGAGTCCTTTGCCCCTGCTGCCGCACGCGCCGGCCTGGAGTTCGTACTGGACTGCCCGGACCTGCCCACCGGGGTGCTGCTCGACCCCAACATGTGGGAAAAGATCGTGTTGAACCTGCTGTCCAACGCGGTCAAGTACACGCTGGAGGGACGGATCAGCGTCCGCCTTGGCGTCGGCGCCGACGGCACTGTGCAGCTGGTCGTCGTCGACACCGGAGTCGGGATCCCGGCTGGCGACATGCCACGGGTGTTCGAACGCTTCCACCGGGTCCGCGGGGCGCAGGCCCGCAGTTTTGAAGGCTCCGGCATCGGCCTGGCGCTGGTTGCCGAACTGGTCGGCCTGCATGGGGGCGACGTGCGAGTCGACAGCACCCCCGGCATCGGGTCCACTTTCACCGTTCGCCTGCCGGCCTCGGCCCGCACGGACCTGCCGCTTGCCGGCACCCGGGCGTCGTCATCGGTGGGTCTCTTCCTCGACGAAGCACTCCAGTGGAGCGACGACTACGAGCACGTCGACCACCTGGCTGGGGCCAACCCAGCGCGGGTCGAGACCGGGACCACCGCCGGCGCAACCAGTCTGGTCGCCGAGGACAACCCTGACCTGCGGCAGTTCATCGCCGGGCTGCTGCGACCGCACTACACCGTGCGCGTCGTTCCGGACGGCAAGATCGCGCTCGACCTTGCCCGCCACGATCGTGTCGATCTCGTACTCACCGACGTGATGATGCCTCACCTTGGCGGGTTCGAGCTGATTGCGGCGTTGCGCGCCGATCCCGCCACTGCGGGAATGCCAGTGATCCTGCTGTCGGCCCGCGCCGGAGAAGAGGCCGTCGCAGAAGGCCTCTCCGCTGGTGCGGATGACTACCTGACCAAGCCGTTCTCCTCTCAGGACCTGCTCGCCCGGGTCCGCTCCAACCTCGAGCTCGCCCGGCTGCGCAACCACGAGGCCACCTGGCGCACCGCCATGGTCGACTCCTTGCAGGACGGCTTCTACATCTTCGATCTCGATACCGCCGCCATCATCGAGATCAACCCGGCGATGACCGAGCTACTGGGCCTGTGCCCCGAGGACCTGCCCTGCGCACCGCCCTACCCGTTCTATCCCACCGAGCAGGAAGACCCGCAGGAACTGGCGCGGCTCCACGAAACCTACGCTGCCGCCATCTCCACCGCTCGGGGAGAGATCGTGGTGTCGCAACGCCACGTCACCACCCGGGCCCGGATCTGGGTATCTATTTCCTACAACGCGCTGCTCGACCGCCGCCAGGATCGCCGGTTGTTCATCGCCACCATGCGCGACGTCACCGCTGAACGCCTGGCCAATGAGCGGGACGCCGCGCTGGCCCGCCTGGCCGGGCAACTCACCGGCATCACCGACAGCACCCGCGCCCTCCAGATCGGCCTGGCCGAACTTCACTCGCTGTGGCAGGCACGGCGGGCCTCGGTGATCACCTGGGACGGGTCCGGCCAACCCACCACGGTTGCAACCACCGACACGACCACACCTCCCCTCTCGGAGTTGCCGTCGGCAAAGACACGTGACGCACTCATCTCCGGAGACACCGTCGTCACGAGACCCCACACCACTGCAGAAGATCAGGCGCTGGTCCTTGGTGTGGGGGCTGCGCTCTCCGACAGCGCTGAACCCACCATCGTCTGGTTGGAGTTTCCAGCACCGCGGCCGTTCCCCGCCGCGGACCGCTCCGTGCTGATCCTGCTGTGCGACTACCTGCAGCGGGTGCTGGCCCGGGCCCGGGCCTACGACGAGCAACGCACCGTGGCGCTGGCCCTGCAGCGTTCCATTCTCGGGCCCCCCAACCTGCCCGCTGGTTTCGCCGCCCGATACGAACCCGCGTCGGACACGCTCGAGGTGGGTGGTGACTGGTACGACGTCATCGCCCTGCCCAACGGCCGGATCGGTGTTGTCGTCGATGATGTCGTCGGCCGCGGCTTGCCTGCCGCCGCGGTCATGGGACAGTTGCGCAGCGCGGGGCGCGCACTGCTACTGGAAAACAACAGCCCCGCTCAGGTTCTCACCGCACTGGACAAATTCGCCGAGTTGGTGATCGGCGCCCGCTGCAGCACGGTGTTCTGTGCCGTTATCAACCCGCGCGCCCGCACCGTGCGCTACAGCAGCGCCGGGCACCCTCCGGCAATCCTGGTCGACGTCGCCGGTGATCACCACTTGCTCGAACACGCCCAGTCGCCGCCGCTGGCCGTTGTCGATGCCCTTTACCGTCCTGAAGCCGACGTGACACTGCCAGCCGAGTCTACCCTGCTGCTCTACACCGACGGCCTGATCGAACGTCGCCGGGAATCCCTCGATATCGGCATCGACCGTGCCGTCGCGGCCCTGGTGAGGTGCCGGGCGTCAGCCCCCGACGACCTCGCCGACCGGCTCACTGCTCAACTGCTCGCCGACGGGCACGCCGATGACGTGGCCTTCTTGATCTACCGTCAGCCCCAGTCGGCGGCGGATTCGGCTGCTATAACAGAGCCCGCGCTGATTGGCCGCTACGCCCGCGCAACTGGCTGAGTCATCGACCGGTAACCGGTCAGTGGCTGAGATGCTAGGCGGTCATCACGTTACCTTCTCGTTGAGGCGGCGACGGATAACGACGCTGATTCCGGTCGCAATCCACCGGGCACGCCTAGTGCGGCAATGCGACGAGCGAACCCCTTACCCAGCGGAATGCGAATCCCCTGACGGACCGTCGCTTCGATTCCCCTGGCAGCGGTAGCACAAAGCTGCTGCGAGGAGGATCGAGAAGGAGCACCGTGGCTGTGTCGACTTGGAAGAGCTCGCGCACCCGGTCGAGCAGCTAAATCAGGAGGTCTTCGACGTCGAGATGGACGAGCGCCGCGTCGATCAAGGACTCGATCCGGCGCATCGGCGGGCATTAGTGCAGGCACGGCCGCGCAGTGTGAACCGGCTCTATCCGGAACTGCGCAACTGCAGCGGATGGCGAGCGGTGACTGGAGCGTTACCACAGGTCGAGCGCGGTGCGGAGCCGGTCTGGGTTCATCGTTCCGGGATTGTCGTGCTGGGTGGGGAAGGAGTCGAGGAGGCCTATCAGGTCGCCGCGTCGGGTGGGGTCCGAGGCGGCTTGGCGGGGTGTGTACCCGGCCAGGGCGGGGATCGGCTCGTCGAGCCACTTCTGCTCGTAGTCGCGGATGAATTGGTCGACTACGACCGCTACCTCGGGATCGGAGGGGTCGAGCCAGTGCCCAGAATCTTCGTCCGTGGGTGCGGCATGGGTAGCGAGCGTGGCGGCTTCCCGGGCGTCGCGGGCCGGCTGGCGTGACTGGTTGACGATGGTGAGCGTCGGATCGAGCGCTTGGAGCGTGTCGAGCACGCGGTCGATGCGGGCCTCGCTATTGGCGTGGATGGTCAGCTCGGGCCCGTCGAGGCGCAGAGTGGCGCGGATGCGCTCGGCGCCGTGGGTGGTGACGAACTCGAACCATTGTGGAGGGTCGGTGTTGTCACGCTGGTAGATCTGGTCCAGCTTGACGGTCAACACTGCGGGGTCACCAGTACGCAGGATGACTTCGCACAACACCAGAGGATCGCCTTCGGTGTTGCGCAGGGCGGGTGGGGCGAACCGCCGCGTGAGGAAGGCAACCAGGTCCAGTGGATCAGGCCCGGAATCCAGCAGCGTGATGAGCTCATCACGTTCGTGCAGGGCGACGGGTTCAATGCCTCCGAAGATCTGTGTCGTGTCACCGGCGGGCACGACGCGGGCGCACACCAACATGCCGGGCTTGACGATCTGGCTGGCCGTCCGCTCCTGGACCTGGTGGACGTCGCCGGTTCGCACGTCGCGCATCGTGAAGCCCGTACCCGGTCGGACGCGCTCGATCTCGTACACCGACCGGTCGATGAGCAGCCATTGCTCGGCCAGCAGCCGCTCGTCCTCGGGAAGCAACGCGCCCCGGGTGGCCACGAACTCAGCGAACGCACCGCCCTCAAACAGGGCCGCGTCCGTGACCAGCGGAGCGTCCAGCGCGCCGAGCAGGGCGTGGGGCGCCTCGTCGAATTGTGCTCGCACTCGTGCAATCTCGATCACCACGTCGAGCCAGGGGCCGTCCAGCAGGAACATGCCCGCCTTCTGGTACAGCCACGCGGCGCGCTCATCCAGCGAGAGCTGCTCGTGGTGAAGGTGGCATGTCTTGTACTTTCGGCCGGAGCCGCACCAGCACGGCTGGTTGCGGCCAAGGTCGGGCCGGGGCATGGCCTGGAATTGTTGGAGCAGCTCGACCAGTGGATGGTCGGTCGGGGTTCCCGCGCGGCGCAGCAGCGCCAGCCCTCGGGCCGCATCGCCGCGGTCGCTGGCGTATCTGGCAAGCCCTATCAGCGCCGGCGGCCACTGCGGGTCGACTGCTTCCGCGGCGTGGTAGGCCGCCTCAGCCCGGGTGAGGTCGGCGAGCCGCTCGTAGGCCTTGGCACGCAGCCACAGCATTGCAGGACGAGCGGCCCGCGGCACCAGCGGCTCGAGTGTCTCGGTGAACAGGCCGAGCGCTGCGGCACCCTCGCTGCCGGATCCAATCGTCTCGGCCAACACCGCCTCGACCACGGCTGGCTCGGCCAGAAACGCCGTGGTCGCCTTCACCGCGGTGTTGCTGGCTGAGGTGTCCTCGCCATGATCGCGGTTCGGAGCAGTCGGCAACGGCTCCAGTTGGCCCGTGAACTCGGCGGCGAAGGCGGTCAGCGCCGCGTCACGCCCCTCCTTGTGGGCAGCCAGGGCGGCGGCGTGCAGCTCAGCGACCCGGTCATACAGCGTGACGATCGCCAGAACTGCGAGGGCCTCGTCGTCGCTGAGGTCATACCGCCCGGCCATCGCCGCGCACCGCTTCTGTACCCGCCATTGCTGAAAGTCGAACCCGCGCCTGGCCAGCCACTCGCCGTCATGAGCCAGCCCGCAAGCATCCAGCATTGCCCCCAACGGGGGCAGTGGTTCGGTGAACAGCGTCGGATCATCCGCGCACGCCGTCCAGACCGCGTCGTCAAGCAACATAGGTTCGTCCGGCCGGCCCTCAAGGACCGCGGACAGCCGCTGCCCCAGCCGGGCCAGCATCTCAGGCCTTGCCGCTTGCTCCGCAACGATCTCCAACACCAGCCCGTCCCCGACGAGACCGAGCGCGATGACATCACCTTTGCCGAGCCCGTGTCCCCGCAAGTAGCCGGGCGGCAGCAGCAGGGCACCGTGATCGCCAACCAGGTCCAGCGGGACATCCCGGTCGGCCAGGGTGTCGGCGTCGAACGGCATCAGCACCGCGCGCAGGGGTGCACCGTCGGTCAGTCGCTGGTACTCCTCGCGCTCGGTCACCATGGCGACCGGTTCCAGGTCCGGGTTCACGTCGAGGATGTCGTGCTCGACCTCCGGTCCGGTCACCCGGTGCGTGAACACCCGGCCGGCCAGCAGGGCCGGCAACGACGCCCACCGTTCATCGGCCAGCACCGTCACTACACCATCGCCGTTGTCCAGCGCCTCTGCCAACGCCGCATCGGGCTCGTCGCCGAGATCCACACCGTGACTCGCCAACTTGGCGGCAAGTTCATCCTCAGTCATCGGCCCGTTGTCGGCCAGCACCCCGGAAATCACGTCGACGAGTCCTGAACTCGTCGCGGGCAGTGAGTAAGCCACGCGACACCGTACCCACAGCCCTCGACAGCGGTCGGGTCACCACCGTGACAGCCGCGCTGGGAACGTTCAGCCTTGGTCCCTGCCTCTCGCTTGACGACTCCAAGGCACGGGTTGAGAGCCAAATTTCGACAGGAATGCGTCTAGCGTCGGTTGGGTGAGGTCAAGACACGACATCGTGGTGATTGGCGGGGGGATCGCCGGTGTCTCGGTTGCCTATGAGCTCGCTGCGTGTCGCCGGGTCATCCTGCTGGAGACCGAGACCAGCTTGGCCACCCACGCCACCGGACGCTCGGCGGCGATGTACGTGCCCGGCCACGGTGGCCCTCGGGTGCGTGCCCTGATCAACGCAAGCGGTCCCCGGTTCGCCCACCTGGTCGAGGAGCTGGGCGCGCCCGCGCTGTTGCGCCCACGCCCGGTGCTCTGGGCAGCTTTTGACGAGGACGGTGAACGAGCGCTGCGGACGGAGCTGGTGCAACGGTCGGACGAGCCGGACGCCCCAGTCGAGCTGTCGCTAAAGGAGGCAGTCGCCCGGTGCCCGGTGCTGCGCCGGGATGTGCTGCACGCGGCGGCAGTCACCGAGGCCGCGTGTGACCTTGATGCGATGGCTTTGCACCAGGCCTACGTCCGGGGGCTACGCCGGCGTGGCGGCTGCGTGCGTGTGGCGGCGCCGGTTACCGGGCTGGATCCGGTCTCGGGCGGCTGGCGGGTGCGCTGCGGTACGGGGGACGCGCTTTTTGCCGCCGATGTTGTGGACGCGGCGGGGGCCTGGGCCGACGTCATCGCCGGCCTGGCTGGGGTCCGCCGGGTGGGGCTGCGCCCGCTGCGCCGCACGATCGTGGTCGCACGGGTGCCGGACCCGGCCCGCCTCTGTACTCCGGACCCTGGCGCGCCGCCGATGGTGGTCGAGGCGCGGGAGCATTTCTACTTCAAGGTGGAGGGGGACAATCTGTTGCTCTCACCCGGCGACGAGACACCGATGGCGCCGGGGGACGCCCGGCCCGATCCGCTCGACGTGGCGCTCGCCCTGGAGCGGGTCGAGGCCGTCACCGGACTCGGACTGCGCTCGGTGCACTCGAGTTGGGCGGGCCTGCGCTCGTTCGTCGCCGATCGGGCTCCGGTGGTGGGCGCCTGGCCGCAGCACCCCGGTTTCCACTTCTTCGCCGGCCAGGGTGGCTCCGGAATCGAGTCCGCCCCGGCGTTGGCGGCGCTGGGTGCGGCGGTCATCCTGGGCGGCGCACCACCGCCGGACATTGCACTCGACCCGGCCGCGCTGGCGCCCCTCCGTTTGGCCTGAGCCGGTAGCCGCGGCGCGGTCGGCGGCGGACCGGTACATATCCATTTTCCAGGCGCGCCGATCTGCCGACAACAAAGGGCCCCAGCACAGGGTCGGGGGTCCTGCACTGGAGCTCTCGATACGTCGTGTCGCCATCCGGTCTCGAAACGTTACAGGACTGTGGCGATCACCGGACGCCAGAACGCCAGGGCCCGTGCATATCAATCCCCTGCCCGTCGCGCACGAGCGCAGGCAGGACCCGGGCGCGCTCGGCCAGCCCCCGCGCAAGGCCGCAGGTCGGCGAGGTAGGTGATGGACGCGCCGGACCGCACATCTGCGACCGGCTCGTTGAGGGCGTTCAGCGCCGTTGCGACATCGAGAGACACCACTGGAACGGGCCACGGCAGCAGAGCCGGAGTCGTTTGTGGGAACGCGACCGTCTCGGACCCATTCTCGACGAGATCCGTCCGTTGAAGACAGCTTGATGGTTGACCCGCGGCGCTGAGCGTTTCGACATGACCTCCTTTCGTCATGACTCGCTTCCGACGGGTTTGAGGGCGATCTGGCCAGCGGTCCCGATACGGCTCCAGCGGCGAACCTCGGCGGTGAGGTCGAGATGGTCGGCTGGCACCGCGTGCTCGTAGGCGCCCCAGTGGCCGCGGGCAGCATCCACATGATCTCGAACTCGTTGCCGTCGGGGTCGCCGTAGACGCCGCCCATGGTCGATCGGGTCATTGGCCGGGGAGCCCTCCTCAACACCGGTTCCTGGCCGGACGTGTGATGCCGATCAAGGGCGGTCGAGTCCGGTGGCGGCGCGGTGCTCTGCTCACGGTGTTGGCGTGACAAGCTCCGTGGCGTAGTGGGCCATGATTTCCGCGACGGCGCGGGGGTCCAGCCCGGTCGTCCGGGTGGAAAGTGTGTCGAGCTCGCGGAAGTAGTCGATGTAGAGATCGGGCGTGATCGTGCAGAGCATGATCGCGGGAACGTCGCTGGGGTTGCCGAACGTGTGTGGGGTGCCGATCGGGGCGGTGACCAGGGTGCCGAGTTCCGTGGTGATTGTGTCGGTGCCGCAGGTGAACGTCGGGGTTCCTGAGACCACGTAGAAGGTTTCTTCGTGCCCATGGTGGATGTGTTGGGGCGGCCCGTCGACGTGCGGTGGAATGGTCACCTCTATCACTCCGAGCCGGTGCTGGGTGTGTCCACCGTCTTCGAGGATGCGAACCCGCATCGGCCCAGCCGAAAGGATCTCGCCTGCGCCAGCGCTGACGATCGCAATGCTCATGACGCTTCTCCTCTTCCTTCACGGGCGCCGGCATTTTACGGACTCTTCGCCCAAGTTGATGGGTGACAGTGCCAGCTGGCCACATGGTCGTGCTGGTTGTAGACGCGCAGGTGGCATGCGACATCTGTGACAGCCCTAGGCTGCGGCCATCTGGACATTGCCACGGTTGCCATACCCGGTCGTGCTGCTGCCCTTGGTGCGCCCGGCTGATTCCTTCACACCAGGGGCGAAACGGGCCCAGGAAGCCAGGTGGGCAGCGGTGGGGAACCGGGACATATCGAGCCCGACTTCAGCAATGATCACGCGCGCCGCGGTGATCCCGACCCCCGGAAGCTCATCAAGGCGATCCACCGCTGAGGCGAAAGGGGCGACCATCTCCTCAATCGCGGCGTCAAGTTCAGCAATGTCAGCATTCAGGGCATGGATGCGGGCCAGCATCTTGCTCAGCAGTAAGGCGTGGTGGTCGGTGAAATGCCCGGTGAACGCCTCATCCAACGCTCCGATCTTGGCGCGCAGCCGACCCCGGGCTAGCCGCGCCAACGCCTGAGGATTGGTCTGCCCACCAATCAACGCCGCCAGCATCTCCCGCCCCGAGACTCCGAAAATGTCCGAGGCCACCACACTGAGTTTGATCTGAGCATCCTCCAGCAGCTTCTCCACCCGCTGCTTTTCCGCCGTTCGCACCCCCACCAAATCAATCCGATACCGAGCAGGTCGATGCGCATTTTGGTCAGCACCCGGACGCTGAGATCATCTTGTCCCAGCCCGGCCTGGGACCGGTCCTTGGTGCCCGGGTGCTCGCCGAGTTCGGTGACGACCGCAACCGCTACACCGACGCGAAATCCCGCAAGAACTACGCCGGCAACAGCCCGATCACCCGCGCCTCGGGCAAGAAAAGGTCGTGGTGGCCCGGTATGGCACAACGACCGCTCATCGACGCGCTGATGACCCAGGCCTTCAGCGCGCTGAACGCCTCGCCCGGCGCCCGTGCCTACTACGACCAGCTCAAAGAGCGCGGCGCCGAACACAACGCTGCGCTACGGCAGCTCGCCAATCGACTCGTGGGCATCTTGCACGGATGCCTTAAGACACGTTCTTGCTACGACGAAGCAACCGCATGGCCGCACCGTGTTGAGAAGGCTGCGGCTTGACATCCAAGCTCCTGGATGTCTGTCAAGTGCCACATGCGCCACGGAAACCGTGACATCCTACTTACACCGCCACAACCGGCATTCACTTCGAAATAACGGTCCTACCTCAACGGCGTAGCCGCTGAACGGGATCTTCAGCCCGAATCATTGGACGATACGGACACCGAAAAGCCATTGCACGGGTGTCCGGCCACGTCGCCGACAGCCTGATGAACATGGAGACGGTGCGAGCTTTCGCCATTCGATCCTGGGCCTACGGCCAACCTCCGGATCGACACCCTGGTCGCGCCGATGTCCGTGCTCGCCAACACACTCGAACTGCTCCTCGCCGTCAGCCTCGGTGGCGGACGGCTCGGCGTGGAGGCGATCGTGGTGACCTTCACTATTACTCGAACGCGACCCGCATCATGTTCGAGTTCAACCACATCTATCGGCGGCTGGAGAGCTGCCTGACCGAAGCCGCTCAATTCACCGAACTGCTCCTTATCCCGCCGACCGTGCTCGAGGCGGTCTCACCGGAGCCGCTGCGACCGACGACAGCGGACGTCCACTTCAAGCAGGTGAGCTAGCCCACGCCGGCGCGCCGAGATTCACCGCGCCGCACAGGCGGCACACGTCACCGAGTTCGCTGAAGTCCTGCTCGACGGGTTCGACACCATGGTCGGGGAACGCGGGATCAAGCTGTCCGGCGGCCAGCGCCAGCGGGTCGCGCTCGCCCGCGCCATCCTGCGCGACGCGCCGATCCTGCTGCTCGATGAGGCCACCAGCGCGCTGGACTCGGAAAGCGAGATCCTCATCCAGCAAGCTCTGTGGCAGCTCATGGACGGCCGCACCGCCTTGGTGGCTCATCGGCTGGGCACCGTCGTGCGAATGGATCAGCTCGTCGTCCTTGACCACGGCCGGATCGTCGAGCAGGGCAACCACAAACGAGCTGCTTCAGATGTGGGGCACCTACGCCAGGCTTTGGCGCCACCAGTCAGGTGGATTCCTTGACGACAGTGGCACCTCGCCGTCGACGAGGGCGAACAGCGACACCAGCGCGTCGACGTGAGCCGGCCATCCGGCGCCTGTTACCCGAGGACCGGGCGCGGCGACGAGAGGATCCGGCCCAGGCTATGACGAGGGCATTTCGTGGGGACCGTCGGGAAGGCGGGACAGAAGACGCTGGAGCCAGCGCTGGGCCGTGCTGACCTCGCCGGCGGTTACGCCGTGTCCGCCGGGTGACCAGGTCACCGATACGTCGGCTCCCGCCTCCTCCAGGAGGTTGACCAATCGTGTGGTCTGGTCCGCTGGCGCCATCGGGTCGGACCGCCCGGCGGCGACGAAGACGTCACTGCCCGACAGGTCGGGGAGGATCTCGGGTTCGAAGGGAAGCACGGGTTTGAGGAGCACTCCACCGCGGAGCAGCCCGGGGTAGAGCAGGAAGAGGCTGGCGGCGATGTTCGCTCCGTTGGAGAACCCGACCGCCACGAGGCTTCGTGGGTCGAAGCGGTATGCCCCTGACGCGCCGTGCACGAACTCGGCCAGGTTGCGGGTTTGCTCGACGAGGTCGTCGACGTCGAAGACACCCACGTCCAGGCGGCGGAAGAAACGCGGCATGCCACCCTCCAGCACCCGGCCTCGGGGGCTGAGCAGGTTCGCCCCGGGGGCCAGGTGGCGCCCCAGGGGCAGCATGTCGTTCTCGTCGCCGCCTGTCCCGTGGAGCAACAGCAGCGTCGGCGCCCCACGCTCGGAGGAAGCGACGAACTGATGACGAAAGCGCAGCGGCTGCTCCACGCTCATCGAACCGGCGCGCTCACCCGGCGTCCGGCTCTGCACGGGCGGGGATAACGTGGTGTGTCCGTAACTCGGGCAGGGCGGCTTCGATGTCGGCTCGCTTGGGCTCTAGCCAAGGCGGCAGCTGCAGGCGGCGGCCGAGCTCGAGGAGGGGCTCATCGATCACGAAGCCCGGGGCGTCGGTGGCGATCTCGAATAGGACGCCGCCCGGCTCGCGGAAGTAGATGGAGCGAAAGTAGTTGCGGTCGAGCACCGGTGTCACGTTGAGCCCGGTGTCGACAATCGCCTCACGCCACACTGCCTGGACCGCCTCGTCGGGCGCTCGCCAGGCGACGTGGTGCACGGTGCCGGCGGAGACGCGCCCCCGCGGCGCCTCCGGCTGGCAGACGACGTCGACGCGGGTCCCGGGACCGCCGCCTGCCACCTCGAAGCGCGCCTTGGAGCCGGACTCGTCGATGAGGCGGAACCCGAGCGTGTCCGTCAACATCGCCGCCGTCGACTCATAGCCGCTTTCGGACAGCGTCACCGAATACAGGCCGCGGATGGCGTGCCCGTGCGGGATTGGTCCCTGCTCCCACGGGGGGCGAGGGTCCGTCCCGGTATGGGCCACAAGTTCCAGGAGCAGCCCGTCGGGGTCCTCAAAGGCGAGGGCATCCTCGTCAAAGCGGGTCACCGCCTGGACCACTTCCACGCCCTTTCGCCCCAGGTGCTCCTTCCACCACCCCAGCGACGCTTCAGGAATCGAAAATGATGTCGTCGTCGTCTGCCCGGTCCCGCGCCGCCCACGGGGGGCACCGGGCCAGGGAAAGAACGTGAGAATCGATCCTGGTCGCCCGATCTCGTCGCCGTAGTAAAGGTGGTAGGTGTCGGGTGCATCGAAGTTGACTGTCTGCTTCACCAGCCGCAGCCCGAGCACCTCGAGGTAAAACTCGACGTTTCGCTGAGGGTCACTGGCGACGGCGGTAACGTGGTGGATGCCCAGAGGCTCAATGTTCATCTGCCGCCCTCCTTGCGTCCGGGCATCTCAGGCCCTCCTCCCACCTCGGCACACCTTTACAGGCGGCCCATCACGCTCAATCGGCAAGGACGGCCCACGCAGACGGCATGGACCAGCTCCATCCTAGGGCCAACGTGCGGCTCATCTATCCGCGTACAGGGCGTGTGATCCCCCAAGAGGTCCCCAAGAGGCTGCTCATTCCGAATGGTGGTTGGACCTGTAGCGGTGCTTGTCGATAGCAAGGAGCGGCTGATGCAACACTGGCTAGTTAGCGGAGCGTCGTATTGTGTCGACGAGCATGTCGATCACGTGGCGGCGGGCGCGCGGGCTCATGCCGTTGAGTACTGCCTGCAAGCGTCTGGCGGTGTCGGGGTCGGTGTCGCCGATCATCGGCTATCCCCGGCCGGCCCAGACTGCGGGGTAGCCACGACCACCGCCCGCAGGTGGGCGACGAGCCACGGGGCACGCGGAGGCACGCGCTCGGCTCGACATGGAGGTCCCCGTCTTGAACGGAAGCCCTGCGATGAACAGATACGGGCGGGCCCCGTGATTGGAAGGGAACCCCGTGAAGCCGGACTCGGCGCAGGGACGCGACGATGGCACATCAGCTCACCCCGCCTGACGTGTGATCCCTCAACACTGTGCCGCACGCCATTCCGGATGGTGCCTCGACCCAGCCTCCTTGCCGCCCAACACGAGGATGTGGGAGAGACGGTCGTGAAGACCTTGCCGCCTGGGTGGACGCAACACTCCCGCGGTGGAGATCCCCTCGTAGGCCACTCCGACAAGCGTGGCCGCCAGCAGCGGCCAGCGTCCCTTGAACGGTGCAATCCCCCGAACCTCAAAAAGGTCTATCAGCGACTGCTTGAGTTCACGCTGGCTCCGTCCATGCTGGCTCCGCAGTTCATCGACATCAGCCTAGAGTTCTCGCAGGTGCTCCAAAGCCCGGTGCACCGAAGACGATGCGGACACGGCGATCAAGAGAACCTGAGGTGGCTGGCGGACCGCCCAGCGGATCATCACGGCGCGCCAACCGGGTCGCCCATGGGTGACCTCATCTACCATCCGCAAGCCCAGGATCGCCTGACCGGCCGTCCGACCAGTCACGGCCATTCCCGAAACGAAATAGCAGCCGGATACGGCCAGGCTGTCCCACTGCGCGCCGAAAGGTGCGTCATGCCATGGTCGGCCCCGGAAACGACGCAACCCTAGTCCTGCGGCCGCGACGATCACGGCATCGAGAACCGCGAATGCCATGCGGCGGGACGGCACTGCGACTGGGCCCACGGCGGCTGAGCGTACCGGGTTCACCGCAGCACAGAATGAGATTGATCCCGGTCCTGCGTAGCCGCATGCCCCGCTGTGGCCGTGCATGAAATTAAGGAAACCCAGGCTGGCGCTTGGCGAGTGAGAGACTGCGCGGGAACCTCGGTGGATCAGGTTTCCTTGCCCGCTGGCCCTTACGCAAGCGGTGCAACATGCTGGGACCGGATCCGTGAGCTTCTGGCCAAGTTCCGTCTCCGGGCAAACCCCGAGTGCGGCGGATGTACTTGACGAGGGCGACGACGCATCAGCACAGCTTGTCTGGCAAACGCATTACCCGCTCCGTTCGTGCCGCGTTGCCGTGCCTATTTGCGAGGTGGCAAGTGGGTGCGTTAAGGTGCATCACCTAAACGAGATCGAGGAAGTGGTTCACCATGGCGCAGAAAACCATAGTTACACTGGTCGACGATTTGACTGGTGAAGAGGCCGAGAACATCAGCACAGTCGAGTTCGCGCTCGATGGCGTAAGCTACGAGCTTGATCTGACTGACGAAAACAGCACGAAGCTGCACGATGCGCTGTCCCAGTATGCCAAAGCGGGTCGAAAGATCGGTGGACGGCGTCCCAGCGGTCCCCGCCCAAGCCGAGCCACCAAAGGCACCGGTCAAGCCGCCGACTACAACCGTGAGACGCTGAAGTCGATCCGTGAGTGGGCCAAGAAAAACGGCTACAACGTCAGCGACCGCGGCCGACTGCCCGCCGGGGTGTTGCAGGCCTGGCAGACCGCCCAGGCAGCAATGTCCCGGGCATAGGCCACGGCCTGCCGTCATGGCAACCGGTGGCGGTGTCAGGTTGGTGGAGGGGCTGTCGGCTCCGGGCATGCCGAGGAACACGCCGAGCGCTCCTAGGACGAGGTAAACGGGGCTTTTCGGGCCGCCGGTGCGCTCTTCTCGGCTGGGTTCGGGCGCGCAGTTTATCCCCGGGTTGGTGTGCCTAGCGCCCGGTTCGGCCCGCGTGGACGATCCCTACGACGACTGACCCGTCACGGCGTCAGCCCGGGGTAGCGTTTTGGCTATCCAGCTAGGCGTTGAGCGATCAGCTCGCGACCCAACTCCTCACTCGTTCGCAGCGGGGACCGTTCCTGCCAGGACATGTGCAACCCGAGTACCTCGCCAAGCTGCTGTGGTCGTCTCGTCATCCGGTGCGCGGGTTGTTGTTCGTTGTCGGGCCGGGTGTAGAGCCAGGACCGGGACGCCTCGATGGTCCAGGCGACGGTCGAGGCCCCGAAGCGGCGTCTGGCCGTACCGTCCGCGCCCTTCTTTCCTTACTCGCTGATCTCGGGTTCTCCGGCCGTGCCCGCTGCGGGCTGCCGGCTTGCTGTGCTTGGGGTCCACGGTGGTGGTCAGCCTTGGGCGGCCGGTCCCCATGAG
>JALZDU010000056.1 GCA_030862405.1 Actinomycetota bacterium
GTCGTGCTGATCGGCCAGCCTCGGCGAGCCACCGCGCCTGCCCCGCCGCAGGCTGCCGCCCCGGCAGCAGCACCCGCACCCGCTGAGCCACCACCACCGGCTGCCGCCCCGGCAGCAGCACCCGCACCCGCAGCACCGGCACCGCCCGGCGGTACCTGATGGAATCACGTCGTCCGCGTCGTCGACACAGACGCCGCGCATCGGCAGGCAGCCTGCGAAACCGGCTGGTGGTGGGGCGCGTGGCGCTGGTGTTCGCGCTGGTGGCCGCTGGCCTCAAGCTGGTCCAGGTGCAAGGCCTGCAGGCGGCGGAGCTCTCAGCACGAGCCGCTAACCAACGCACCACGGTCCAGACGTTGCCCGCCGAGCGCGGCACGATCACTGATCGCAATGGCACGCCGCTGGCTTTCAGCGTGCAGGCGATGGCCCTTTATGCCCAGCCCAACCGGATCGCTGCCGAGCAGCGCGCGGTCGGTGCCAATCCAGATTCGCACAAGCTGGCGATGGCCCACCGGATAGCCCAGGTGCTCGGTCCGCCAGCGACCGAGCAGGAGATCCTCAGCCAGCTGCGCAGTGACCGCACCACGGTGTTGCTGGCGCCGTTGGTACAACCCGCCCAGGCCAGGACGATCCAGCAGGAATTCCCGGAGGTCAGCTCGGAACACCGGGAGACCCGACAGTATCCCGGCGGCGAGCTCGCAGCCAATGTTCTCGGCGTGGCGAACTGGCGTGCCGACGAGCGCAAAGTGCGCGGATTGGTCGGCCTGGAGAACTACGCCGATACCCTGCTGGCCGGCCAGGACGGTCGCCGGATAGTGGAGACCGCAGAGGGCTCGGATGCGATCATCCCGGGCAGCGAGCGAGGTGTCCGGCCGCCGGTACCCGGCTCGGGACTGGAGCTCACCCTCGATTCTGACCTGCAGTTCACCCTGCAGCAGATGCTCGGCGACTTCGCGCGGACGTACCGGGCCAAGGGCGCTAGCGCCGTGGTGCTCGACGCACACTCCGGCGAGGTCTACGCCATGGCCAACGAGGTCACCTTCGATCCGACCAACCTCGCCGCGGCGACTCCTGAACTGCTGGCCAACCCAGCGGTGTCGGCACCCTTCGAGCCCGGTTCGGTGAACAAGGTGGTCACGGTTGCCGCGGCTATCGAGAATGGCGTGTTGCAGCCAGATAGTGCGCTGAGAGTTCCCGGCCACCTCCGAGTCGCCGACCGGACGGTCTCCGACGCGTGGTCACACGGCACGTTGGATCTCACCTTCACCGGGGTGCTGGCCCGCTCGTCCAACGTGGGCACGCTGCTCGCCGCGCAACGGGTCGGAGAGGACCGCTACGTGGAGATGCTGCAGCGGATGGGTCTGGGCCAGCGCACCAACCTGGGGCTGCCCGGGGAAAGCGCGGGCCGGGTACCGGCTCGCGAGCAGTGGTCGGGCAGCACGTTCGCCAACTTGCCGATCGGTCAAGGGCTGTCGATGACCGTGCTGCAGATGGCCGGCATGTACCAGGCGATCGCCAACGACGGCGTGCGGATCCCGCCGCGCATCGTCCGCGCTGAGATCGCGCCGGACGGCACCCGGACCGCCACCCCACGGCCAGACGGCGTCCGGGTGGTCAGCCCGGAGACTGCCCGGACCGTTCGAGACATGCTGCGCGCGGTGGTGCAGAAGGTGCCTGGGCGGCCGGGGCAGCAGGGAACCAGCCCGGAGGCGGCGCTGGACGGCTACCAGATCGCCGGTAAGACGGGCACCGCCCAGCAGGTCAACCCGGCGTGCGGGTGCTACAGCAACTCCAATTACTGGATCAACTTCGCGGGGATACTGCCCGCCGACACCCCCCGCTTCGTCGTCGGAATCACACTCGACGATCCGGCGGTCAACAACGCAGCGCCGCTGTTCCACGACATCGCCTCCTACCTGGCCGGGCGCTACCAGATCCCGCTGTCTACCGGACCCAGCCCGATAGTCACCCTCACCCTGGACTAGCGTGCCTACGGAGACCGCCCACCCCGACGGTGGTTGCCTACCGCCTGGGCTTGCAGCACCACTTCCACTCGACCCCGGATCGTGACTGCTTCTGTGACCTCCTCGTTGACCGAGACACCGCTGCGGCCGTCGCGCACCGCCCCGATCCCGGTGACCGCGCTCGCTACCCTGGCCGGCGCGACCGTCCTAGGATCCCCAGGTCAGGCCCTGGTCACCGGTATCACCCTGCGGGCCCAGCTGGTCGCGCCCGGTGACCTCTTCGCGGCGTTGCCCAGCCTGGGTGCCGGGCGCCCGCACGGCGCTGACTTCGCTGGCATCGCGCTGAGCGCCGGTGCCGCCGCCGTGCTCACCGACCCCACCGGTGCACACCGCGTGGCGCTGGCCGGTGCGACCGTGCCGGTGCTGGTGCACCCTGACCCACGGTCGGTGCTGGGCGCGCTGTCCACCTACATTTTTGGCGACCCGTCCACCCAGCTCGCAGTGTTGGGAATCACCGGTACCTCTGGCAAGACCACCACGGCGTTCTTCCTCGAGGCGGGGTTGCGAGCGGCTGGCCTTGTCACCGGGTTGGTCGGCACCGTGGCGCTGCGGATCGGTGAGCAGCACCTGCTCCGCAGGGAAGGCACCACTCCTGAGGCCCCGGACCTGCAGGCGCTACTGGCAGTGATGGTCGAGCGAGGTGTCACTCACCTGCCCATGGAAGTCTCCAGCCACGCGCTGGCGCTGGGCCGGGTCGCGGGTACCACCTTCGCGGTCGGCGCCTTCACCAACCTGTCCCAGGACCATCTGGACTTCCATACCGATCTCGAGGAATATTTCGCAGCCAAGTCGAGGCTGTTTGACGGGCGGGCCGGCGTCGAGGTGGTCTGCATCGACGATGCCTGGGGACAGCGTCTGGTGACCGGCAAGACCACGACGGTGTCCTTAACCGGCCAGGCGACGTGGCACGCGGCCGACATCATGGCCCACCGGTCTGGCAGCCAGTCGTTTCGCGTCCTCGGTCCCGGTGGGTTCGACCAGCGGGCAACGGTGCGGTTGCCCGGCCCGTTCAACGTCACCAACGCGTTGGTCGCGCTGGCTGTCGCGCACGCCGCGGGCGCTGACCCCCGGGTAGTTCTGCAGGGGGTCGCCACTGCCGAGGTGCCCGGCCGGATGCAGCGGGTAGAGGCCGGTCAGAGTTTCCTCGCGGTGGTGGACTATGCGCACAAACCTGCTGCCGTCGCGGCCTTGCTCGATGCGATGCGGGCCCAGGTCCCAGGCCGGCTGCTGGTGGTGTTGGGGTGTGGCGGAGACCGGGACACCGGTAAGCGGCTGCTAATGGGTGCCGAGGCGGCCCGTCACGCGGACCTGCTGGTGATCACTGATGACAATCCGCGCTCCGAGGACCCCGCTGTGATCCGGGCCGCGATGCTCGCCGGCGCCCGCACCGGTCACGCCGAGGTGGTGGAGATCGCCGACCGGGCCGAGGCGATCGCGCACGCCGTCAGCCGGGCCGGCCCTGGTGACGCGGTGATCGTCGCAGGCAAGGGCCACGAGACCGGCCAGTGCGTGCAGGGTGTCACGTACCCGTTCTCCGATACCGAGGTGCTCGCTGCCGCCCTGGCGGACCGGAGTGCGCGGTGATCCCACTGACTCTGGCCGAGGTGGCCGGCGTGGTCGGCGGCGTCGTGCACGGCTGCGACGGCGCCGAGGTGGTATCCGGCAGCGTCGAGTTCGACTCCCGCCGGGTCGGTCCGGGGGGGCTGTTCGTCGCGTTGCCCGGCGAGCAAGTCGACGGGCACCACTTCGCCGCCGCCGCGGTGGCCGCGGGCGCTGCCGGGGTACTCGCCGGGCGGCCTGTCGGTGCACCCGCGGTGCTGGCCCCGCCGGCCCACGATGCGCGGTCGGCGCCCTACGCGCTGGCCGCGGACATCGACGGTTCCGGCGCGGCGGTGCTGGCTGCGCTGGCCCGCCTGGCGCGCGCCGTGGTGGACACGTTGAGTCAGACCGGCCTGGAGGTTGTGGGCCTGACCGGGTCGTCGGGCAAGACCTCTACCAAGGACATGGTGGCCGCGCTGCTGGCCCCCTTGGGGCCCACCGTCGCACCACCGGGATCGTTCAACAACGAGATCGGTCACCCCTGGACCGCGCTGCGCGCTGACGCGGATACCCGGCATCTGGTGTTGGAGCTGTCCGCGCGCGGACCGGGTCAGATCGCTGCGCTGTGCCAGGTGGCACCACCGTCGATCGGGGTGGTGCTCAACGTCGGTTCGGCGCACCTCGGCGAGTTCGGTTCCCGGGACGCGGTGGCCGCCGCCAAGGGTGAGCTGGTCGAGGCGCTGCCGGTGGCTGGGATCGCGGTGCTCAACGCCGACGACGTCGCGGTTGCCGCGATGGATCGACGCACCGCCGCACGGGTGGTGCGCTTCGGGCAGTCTGCAGCGGCCCAGGTACGCGCTGCCGACGTCGTCCTCAACGATCGCGGTTGCGCTTGTTTTCACCTGGTGACCCCGGCCGGTGAGACACCGGTGCAGCTGGCGGTGCCCGGCGAGCACCAGGTGTCCAACGCACTGGCCGCGGTGGCGGTGGCCCTGGAACTCGGTGCGACCCCAGCATCGGCAGCCGAGGTGCTCGCCGGTTACCGGCCGGCGTCACGC
>JALZDU010000430.1 GCA_030862405.1 Actinomycetota bacterium
CCAACCCATAGGCCTGACCGTCGTCTCCCTTGTAGTGGTCGAAACAGGAGTAGCGCTCGCGGGCGCGCGCTGCGGCGGCCGGGTCCACCCGCTCCAGGTAGGAGACGACCTCATGCATGGACCGGTAGAGGCTGTACAGGTCCAGGCCATAAAAGCCGACCTTGTTTGACTCGTCATCCCCCGCTCGGGCGTTGCGCTCATGCAGCCAGCCGATGAAGTCGAGCACCACGGTATTGCGCCACATCCAGGTCGGGAAGCGTTCGAAGCCGCGTAGCGCCTCCTCTGCAGTCGTGTCCGCACTGTGCCCCCGGACGAACCGGTTCACCCGGTATGCGTCCGGCCAATCGGCCTCCGCCGCGACGGCACAGAATCCCTTGTACTTGACCAGTCGCTGGGTCATGCTGGCCCGCGCTGCGTAGAACTCGTGGGTGCCATGTGACGCTTCCCCGATCAATACGAAATGGGCATCACCAACAAGGTCGAGAAGGGCGTCGTCAGGTGGCACCCCATTCTCGGTGAGCACTGCTGCCGACCTGACAAAAGCTACCTCAGTCCGACCAGCTACGCCGGCGCCCACTGGCCGCGACTGGGCTGCGGCCCGCAGCAGGTCCCGCACCTCTTCGTCGGTGGTCTGGGTGAAGTCCCAATAGGACTGGCCGACCGCGAAGAAGGGCGAGGGTGTGGTCGCGCAGACCATTTCGTCGACTAGGGCTTCAAATTCCCGGCAGGTTGATAGCGGCGCAGCTGGAACGGCGACAACGATTCGGGCTGGCTTCAACTGGCAAAGGGCATGGATGGCCGCGCGCATGCTTGCGCCCGTGGCCAGGCCGTCGTCGACCAGGATGGTGGTGCGGCCGGCTACATCGGGCATGGGCCGGCCAGCCCGATAGGCCTGTTCCCGCCTGAGTACCTCACGCCCCTCGCGTTCGGCCACCCGCTGGATGACTTCCGGCGAGAGGCCCAAACCTCGCACCACGTCATCATTGACGACGAGCACCCTACCGCTGGCGATCGCCCCCATGGCCATTTCCTCGTGACCGGGAACGCCCAGCTTGCGGACCACGAAGACGTCCAGCGGGGCGCGCAGGGCAGTGGCGACCTCATAAGCCACCGCTACACCCCCACGCGGCAGCCCAAGCACGATAACCTCAGGGTTGTCCCGGTAGCGATCAAGGAGGCCGGCAAGTACCCGGCCGGCGTCCCTGCGGTTCCGGAAAAGACGATCTGTCATTGCTCTGCTCCCGGTTGGCGTCGCCCCGATGCTCCACCCGACACGGCCCCAAGACCTGGGCACGGCGGCACCAATTCACGTCACAAGATGGACCGCTCAGGACTATCGGGCGTGCGCCCGGGAAGCCTGCGACCGAGTACCTTGCGACGGGTCTGTTACTTAGCGGGCGTCACCTGCAGTACCACACACTCAAGAAGCCGACGCTCGAAGAGCGCGAGCACCACTTCCTGTGGCGGCTGAAGCCTCAATTGCCGCCGCCGGGCATTATCGGTGTCTTCGACCGTTCCCACTATGAAGACGTGGGGGTGGTCCGATGCTTCCTGCACATCTCAAGGGAGGAGCAGAAGAGGCGGCTAATCGCACGGCTTGACGACCCAACAAAATGCTGGAGTACAACCCTGCCGACGTCGATGAACGCGCTTACTGGGACGATCACCAGCAGGCGTACTCAGACGCCCTCAAGAAATGCAACACCGAGGCCGCACCATGGTATGTGCAAAGATGCTCGGCGTCCCAGCAATGCGGCGCGACCGCACGCTCGGTGACGAATGGCGGCCAGTCCAGTAGCTGCCTTGCGGATCGTCACCGGGAACTCCGGAGTGATGATACCGATCTCCTGCCCAGTCCGATGAGCTGTCCGTCGGTCAGGCCGGGCCTACCTCGGGGGGCTAGTGCTAAACAGTGTCCGGGCGTACGGGTGGAACACGCCGGCATCCGAGGCCGCGGTCGCCCGGGTGGATTACCCAGTAGTCGGTACTGTGTCGAAAAAAGTCCATTGGGTGCCGGATGAAGCTGATGAGCCGGTTTCCAACAGCCTGTACAGGGTCGGCGCGGCCAGCTCGAACTACTTGCGGACGGGCACTGGAAGTCGATGTAGGCCTCGACATTCACCGGCCCGCTGCCCACTACGACGCCGTCCTCGTCGAAGATGGCGCTGCGCGGAACGCGTGCTGTGGCGCGGCGACTCAATTCACGTTCATGTCGACGATGCTCCCTCAGGAAGCAACGTGGGCTTAGTCCAGCGGTGCAAGTGCGCCGTGCCATTGCTCCTCATGTGCTAGGACTGCTGGCGCATGGCATGCACGGTTCTCCAGGCCCGGGTAGCGAGCTGGAGGTTGAACCGAGTATCCGGATCGTGGAGTTCATGACCGGACACTTCCCGAATCCGTTGCAGCCGGTAGCGCAGCGTGCTGCGATGCAGCGACAACCTTTTGGCGGTGAGGTCGTAGCTGCCGCCGCACTCCAGGTAGCAGAACAGGGTTTCCACCAGTTCCGCGTCTTTGGTGGTATCGTAATCCAACAGAGCGCCCAGCCAGCGGTGGATGAAACACTCGACCGAACCGATGTTGGCAATCTCGGAAAGCAGCTGGTAGACCCCAAGGTGTTCAAAAACGCTGACCCGCTCGGGGCAACCAGTGGCGATCTGCATTCTCAGGGCCAGCTTGGCCTGCTCGTGGGAGCGTGGAAACTCAAGTGGCTCAGTGCAGGGTCCGCCCACACCAACTCGGCAATTCCCCCGCGAGCCCATCCGGGCGATGATCTTTGCCCGGAACTGCTCCCAGTCGTGGTCCGCGTCGCAGAGGACCGCGACTCCACCCGGGCGAGCGGTGAGCAGCGATCCGGCGCCGGTGTCACGCATCGCGCGGCGGACGGCGTGGAAGAAAGCCTCGTGGTCAATACGCTGGTTCCCATTAGTGACGATTAACACTCGATGGGGCCGGGCCAGGTCATACCCCAGCGCCCGGGCACGGTCTTGTGCAGTTTCCGGATCAGTGCCGACTAATAGCTCTTCGACGAGGTCGCGCCGCAACCGCAGCTCCGTCTCGCGCAGGGCCTGAAGGTGCGCGAGCTCTAAGGTCAGCACGGTGCTCGCGTGCTCAAGTGCAACCTTCTCACTGTCTCCGGCGGTTCTGTCCGGGTCGACAAGGGCGATCACACCCAGCACTGCGCTGCCTGGCTGCGCCAGCGCGATCAGCCGACCCTTGTCCCGCACCAGGCCCCGGGCTTCGACGGCACGCCGCAGGGTCCGCTCACGGCGAGCAGGATTGGGCTTTGGGTAGGGGTCGGGCCGCCCGGGGCCGGCCCATGCGGTGAGGTTGCCGTGGCGGTCCTCAATGGCGACCGGCAACTCGGTCAGCTCGTGCAGTGCTCGGGCGATACCCTCCTGACCCTGCCCGGCCGAGGCCACCGCGGTGAGGCTGTTGTGAATGTCAAGGCTGCGCTGCACGGCTGCCGACGAACGCGCCAGGTCCGCCATCGCTCGTTCGAGAGCACGGTTGGCAGCGCGCAACTCGTCAGCAATCGCGCGTTCCCGGGCGTGCAGGCGGGCGTTGGCGAGCGCCGCGCCGGCTTGCTGCGCCAGCACGTTGAGCACGAACTGGTGATGTGGCCGGGGTTCGGTGTCGCAGCTGACCAAGAGATGGCCGGCTTTGTCCTCCACGCCAGCCAGCGGATAAGCCCATGCCCAACCAGCGTCCTGCACGGCCACCGCCCCTCCAACGGGATCGAGACGGGTGAGCTGGGCGCGCAGACACTCGGCATCCTCGGGGCGACCAACCGGCCCGATCACCCGCCAGTCATCGTCGAGGTAAACACCCTCAGACCGACAACCATCCAGTGACGAGGCGGCCGACATAGCGATGCCCAGAATCTCCGCCTCGTCGTAGCTGCCGGTCATCACCATCGACAGGGCAAGCAGCGGACGGAAGGTCGCTAACTGCTCCCGTAAGTCGATCTCCCACTCGGCCATGCCCTCGGTCGCGTTAGTCACGGCTAGTACCCCAACTCGACAGGTGGGATGTAATACAGGTCGGTCCCGTCAAGGCGAACAGGGCACTTATCGCTGGCACGCAGGCCTTCGCGGAGAAGAGGAGATACGACTTGCTGCGTTTCTCCACTTCTGGAAGAAGCCGCCGCAATGTTCGCTGGCACACTAACAGTGTAGGAACGGCAAGTTTGACCGACATCGTCGACGGCTCCGGCATCGCTATCCCCTGACGTGTTCGGCCAGTGTCCTCGCCCACCGTTGGGTGCGCCACTCGGCAGCAGATCCTCGCACCCTGTCTGCTGGTGCCCGCAGGTGAACACCGGCGGACCGATTTCGACCCGTTGGCCAGGCGCTGCGCCATGGCGAGGAGTTCGTGGTGCAGTTCGACCTACCTGGCGTGGACCCGTCCTCGCTCGACCTGGAGGTCGAGCGAAATATGCTCACTGTCAAGCGAACACGGTGTGCTGACACTGCGCATCCCGGTGGCCGAAAAGGCTAAGCCCTGCAAGATTGAGGTCGGTGGTGTACAGGAGGCTAAGCAGATTAGCGTTAATACGACGGATCCACCGATCGAGCCGCTGAGCGTCATGAGGTCGGGGCCGGGTGCGACTTGTCATGTTCGCCGGCGACGCAACTCCCGTGTTTACGGCGCTGCGCGGATGACCACCGATGATCGGTTAGCACGTCGAGTTCGTCGCCGGCTCGAGTAGAATCAACAGATTGCATCGGCACTCGTGGGGCCACGCGACTGGGCCTCCACCGATCGCGACTTCAATTCGCCTGGACAGTGCGCCAGCTTGCCTCGGGGACGGCATCACTCTAAGGATGCCCACGGTCGTGTGGTGAATTCAGACGTGCCGCGCGCGGACGTGGCGTAGCCGGGTGTCGTGCGGGTGCAGGTTCAGAGTCCGGCCGGTTGCGCTGGTGGTGCAGCGTGGGCGCAGTGGGCAGCCACGGCAGACCGCACCGAACACGACGGCCGGCTTGGGGATCGACGGTGGAGATCACCCGATCTTCGGCAACTTCCCGGGCGATGCGCCACCACCCGTCGGTGCCATCGGATCCGTGCGCGGGCTCGACGTCTTGCCCGGCGGTCAACGCCAGCACGCCACCGCCTGCGCGGCCTGGGGGCAGATCATCCTCCCGCGCGGTGATCCGCGCGATCGCCATCGCATCGACGGGATCGCTTTTGCCGGGCTGACGACAGCGTCACCGCTCTCCCATGGTCAGCACCGGCGGCACCCAACCACAGGAATGCCCGCAGTCAACAACATCACAGCAACGGCCCGGCCATAGCCACCGATCGAACCATCCCGGGTTTCGTTTCAGCGCACCGAACTGGTCAACCGGCTGCGCTGGCACCTGCACGAACTTGATCCCACCTGCAGGTCCCCTCCCGCGGGCCGCGCCGCTACCACGTGATCGATGACCTGGCCGCCAGGCTGGGAGAGTATGACGGCCTGGTGGCGCGCATCGCCCGCGAGATGACTACGCGCTGCGAGCGCTGACTGCGCAGATCAACTCCCTGGAGCGCGAGTTGCGCGATCGGGTGCGCGTGCTGGCCCCCAGCCTGCTGGCCATCCCCGGCTGCGGGGTGCTGTCGGCGGCGGTGATCCTGGGTGAGACCGCGGGAGCGCACCGATTCCGGTCCAAAGATGCTTACGCCCGGTTCACCGGCACCGCTCCGATCCCGGTCTGGTCGGGCAACACCTCGGGCAAGGTCCGCCTCAACCGCGGCGGCAACACCGATCCGGCCAACCCGCCAATACACACAAACTGAGGTGTGCATCAAACCCGGGACGCTTCACTTGGGCTTCTGCACGCCCCTGGTGCTCTCCTGCCAACACCGATCTCGACTGAATCTTCCCTCCGGGAACAATAAACTTGTATTGAGCGTTGCAAGTGTTGCCTCGGCGATACACCGGGGCGTACACCAACAACTGGTCGAAGGAGGCGATGACGATGCTGATGCGTACCGACCCGTTCCGGGAGCTGGACCGGCTGACCCAGCAGGTCTTCGGCCAGCAGGGCACCTGGTCGCGCCCGGCGGTGATGCCGATGGAGGCCTACCGGCAGGGCGAGCAGTTCGTGGTGCACTTCGATCTGCCCGGGGTGGATCCGGAGTCGATCGATCTGAACGTGGAGCGCAACGTGCTCACCGTGAAGGCCGAGCGGCGGCCCACCGAGAACAGCGAGGGCATCGAGACGGTGGTGGCTGAGCGGCCTTACGGGGTCTTCACGCGACAGCTGTACCTCGGCGAGGCGCTGGACACTGACCGGATCGAGGCGCACTACGACGCCGGCGTGCTGACCTTGCACGTCCCCGTGGCCGAGCAAGCCAAGCCTCGCAAGATTGAGGTCGGCGCTGGGAGCGCCAAGCAGCTCACCAGCTGATACCCGGCCGTATCCACGGGTCGGTCCGCGGGTGCCGCACGAGTAGGCCTGCGGCAGTTGTGGGGGCCAGGTCGCCTGGTCCCCGCCGGTCGACTCGCGGGACATCTGATGACGCGAATGATCGGAAACGAACAAGGAGGAGGTAGCCATGGTGCTTCCGGTGCTGCGCCGCAACCACGCGGTGGAGCAACAGGACCAATCGGCTCGGGGGCGGACCCCGACGGCGAACCAGTGGTCACCGTGGGCTGAGTTCACCGAGCTGCACGACCGGATGGGCCGGCTGTTATCTGAGGCGTTCGGTGACGCGGACCGGCCGGGGGCGTGGCGGCCGGCGGCGGATGTGGAGGAGACCGCCGAGGCGTACCTGATCGAGCTGGAGCTGCCCGGGGTGAAGCGCAAGGACGTCTTGGTGGAGTTCGGCGGCGGAGAGCTAGCCGTCACCGGTGAGGTTAAGGAGCGGCAACGGGTGGGATTGTTGCGGACCCGGACCCGACCGGTGGGCCGGTTCGACTACCGGGTGATCTTGCCTGCCGAAGTGGAGGAGGACCAGGTCGCAGCGTCGTTGTCGGATGGGGTGCTGACGGTGCGAGTACCCAAGAGCGAGAGGTCGCGCCCGCGCAGGATCCCGATTAGCAGCTGACACAGCGCGCCAGCGGCAACCGCGACGGGTCGCCGTTGTCCCAAGGCATGAGAGGTGATGAAGCCGGGTCACCCGGCGTTCCCCGGCCTGCTTCCGACGTTTGCGGGTAGGCGTGAGTTAGGAGGGGCAGATGGCCAAGGCTGTGGGTATCGATTTGGGAACCACGAACTCGGTGGTCGCGGTCTATGAGGGCGGCCACCCCGCGGTGATCACGAACGCAGAGGGTGCACGAACGACGCCGTCGGTGGTGGCCTTCACCACTGCAGGTGAGCGGCTGGTGGGTCAGCTGGCGCGGCGCCAAGCGGTGCTCAACCCGAAGGGCACGATCTATTCGGCGAAGCGGTTCATCGGCCGCCGTTACGGGGAGGTGCGCGCCGAGGCCGATCAGGTGTCCTATGAGGTGATCTCCGGGCCGGAGGACGCGGTGCGGTTCTCGGTAAGGGGTAAGCAGTACGCCCCGGAGGAGATCTCTGCGGCGGTGCTGCGCAAGTTGGTCGATGATGCCTCCAAGTACCTGGGTGAGAAGGTCACCCAGGCGGTGATCACGGTGCCGGCGTACTTCAACGACGCGCAGCGCCAGGCCACCAAGGACGCCGGGCGAATCGCGGGGCTGGAGGTGCTCAGGATCATCAACGAGCCCACCGCCGCGGCGCTGGCTTACGGGCTGGACAAAAAGCAGCACGAGACGGTGCTGGTGTTCGACCTGGGCGGGGGCACCTTCGATGTGAGCATCTTGGACGTGGGTGATGGGGTGGTGGAGGTCCGCTCCACCGCCGGGGACACCCACCTGGGCGGTGATGACTTCGACCGGCGGCTGGTGGACCACCTGGCCGACGATTTTCGCCAGAGCTACGGCATCGACCTACGCCGGGATCCGCAGGCGCTGCAACGACTGTATGAGGCAGCGGAGAAGGCCAAGGTGGAGTTGTCTTCCACCACGCAGACCGACGTCAACCTGCCATTCATCACCGCGGATGCCTCCGGCCCCAAGCATCTGACCACCACCGTGACCCGAGCCACCTTTGAGCAGCTGACCGCGGATCTGGTGGAGCGCTGCCTGGGTCCGGTGCGCCAGGCGATGGCCGATGGGAAGGTCACTGCCGACGATCTGGACGAGGTGATCCTGGTCGGTGGCTCCACCCGAATCCCGGCGGTGCAGGCCCTGGTGCGCCGGCTGACCGGTGGCAAGAACCCGAACATGTCGGTCAACCCCGATGAGGTGGTGGCCGCCGGAGCTGCGGTGCAGGCCGCGGTGCTGCAAGGCGAAGTCAAAGATGTGCTGTTGCTCGACGTCACCCCGCTGTCGCTGGGGGTGGAAACCCTGGGCGGGCTGATGACGAAGATCATCGAGCGGAACACGACCATCCCGACCCGCCGCACCGAGGTGTTCACCACCGCCGAGGACAACCAGCCCGCTGTCGACGTGGTGGTGTTGCAGGGTGAGCGGGAACGCGCCGCGGACAATCGGATACTGGGCCGGCTGCGCCTGGAGAACATCCGGTCCGCCCCGCGCGGGGTGCCGCAGGTCGAGGTGACCTTCGACATCGACGCCAACGGGATCCTCAACGTCGCGGCCAAGGACAAGGCCACCGGCGCCGAGCAGACAATCACCATCTCTGGCTCCGGAACCTTGGATGAGGGCGAAGTGCAGCGGATGGTCGCCGACGCCGAAGCGCACCGCGCGGAGGATGCCCGGGCTCGGCAGCTGGTCGAGGCCCGTAACGAGCTCGACAGTGTGGCCTATCGGGTGGAACGCCTGCTCGGTGAGCTGGGTGAAGCGGTCGCGGTGCACGACAAGGCCCGCGCCGAGATGCTCATCGGCGAGGCCCGCCAAGCGGTCAAGGAGCAGGCGCCGCTGGAGCGGGTGCGGGCACTGACTGCTGACCTGGAGCAGGTCCTACATGGCCTGTCCGCGACGAATGCCGCAACCGGCGCCGACGGCTCCGGTCGGCCGGGAAGTCCAGGCGCAGCCGGAGGCGCCGACGACGTGATCGACGCTGACTTCACCACCGGCTGACCATCACCGGCTCTGCACCCATGCGGTAGCACACCGTTTGGACGGACTGACTATGGATGAGACGAGAAACACCGAGGAGCACCCCGCGCCCGCCGACCAGCAGTCGTCGCCCAAGGTGGGCGAACGGGACCGGCGCCAGCCGACAGGCCCCGCTGACGGACAGCCCGCAAGCGAGACAGGCATCGGCATCGATACAGCAAGCAAGGCTGAATCCGCCGCTGGCGCGGTGGAAGGGCCCAGCGCCGCTGAGCTGCAGGACCGCTGGCAGCGGGCGGTGGCCGAGCTGGACAACGTGCGCAAGCGCTACGAACGCCAGCTCGATCAAGCCCGCCGAGCCGAGCGGGATCAGGTGACGGCGGCATGGTTACCGGTGCTTGATCATCTCGAGCTGGCGCTACAGCACGCCCACGCAGACCCGGCGACGATTGTCGCGGGCATCCAGGCGGTCCACAAGCAGGCCCTTGATGTGCTCGCCGGGCTGGGTTACCGGCGGGTTGATGAGGTCGGCGCGCGGTTTGACCCTGCCGTGCACGAGGCCGCGCAGATGGTCGATGACCCGGTCGCGGAGCCGAACACCGTGGTGGCTGTGCTGCGACCCGGCTACGCCGCCGAGGCAGCGCTGTTACGCCCCGCGGTGGTGAGCGTGGCCGGCGGGCGGGAGTAATCGGGAGGACAGGGGATGACAAGGGCGCAGGACTATTACCAGGTGCTGGGGGTGACGCGTACGGCGAGCCAGGAAGAGATTCAGCGTGCCTACCGCACCCTTGCCCGCCGCTTCCATCCCGACATCAACAAGGAGCCCGGCGCTGAGGATCGGTTCAAGGAGATCAGCGAGGCCTATGAGGTGCTGTCTGACCCCGACCACCGGGCCCGTTATGACCGCTTCGGTCCGGCCTGGCGTCAGGTACCCGACGACTACGACGCTCAGGCGGGTGCACCCTTCGGTGCTGGGCCCGGCGGTGGCCGGCGGGTGTATGTCAACACCGGTGGTTTCGGTGGGCCAGGTTTCGGTGACGCTGGTTTGGGCGGAGCAAGTGGGGGCTTCGGTGGGGTGGATCTAGAGGATCTGCTCGATAGCTTCCGCAGAGCAGGCGGTGCGGGGTTTGGCCGTGGCGGCGCGCCCGGGGCGGACAGCGAGGCCGAGATCGAGCTTAGTGTCGAGGACGCCTACACCGGCGGCCGTCGACGTATCACGCTGAACACCGCCACCGGATCGCGCAGCTATGAGGTCAACATCCCGGCTGGGATTTCTGACGGTCAGCGGATTCGGCTGGCCGGGCAGGGCGCTAGCGGCAGCGGTGGCGGCCCGTCCGGGGACCTGTACCTGGTCGTGCGGCTGGCGCCGCATCCGCTTTATCGGGTGCAGGGGCGCGACATCACCGTTGAGGTACCAGTGGCGCCCTGGGAAGCCGCGCTCGGCGCTTCGATTCCGGTGCCGACACCGGCCGGCACCGTGCGAGTCGACCTTCCAGCCGGATCCTCCAGCGGCCGACGATTGCGGCTGCGTGGGCGCGGCATGCCCAACCCGCGCGGGGCACCCGGTGACCTCTACGCCGAGGTCAAGATCGTGGTGCCCGCGACACTGTCACCTGTGGAACGGGACCTGTTCCAGCGGCTGGCAACTGAGTCGACCTTCGACCCTCGAGCCGGCGCAACGGCCGCACAGGCAAGGTGGTGAGACAGCGGTGATGCAGTATCCCCTGGTCCGCGTCAATGCTCCCCGCGCAGGCTGGTCGCTGGCGGACTTCTCGGCCGCAGCGGGTCTGCACCCCCAGCTGGTGCGACGCTTTGTCACGCTCGGGCTGCTGGTACCTCACCGCGACGGCCCCGGTGACATGGTGTTCGACGCCGCGCAGCTGGCCCGCGTCGCCCGCATCCAACGGCTCCGGGCAGGGCTGGGCCTCAACTACACCGCGCTGGGAGTGGTGCTGGACTTGCTTGCCCGCATCGAGGAGCTCGAGGCCGCCCTGCGCGCCCGTTCCACGGGTCGTCTCCCCATCGATGACAGCATCCGGTAGGCAGAAGAGGCAGTGGGTAGCTCTATGGCGCGAGCCCATGCCTTAGCTCGAAATCTCAGACGGCGGACGGAGGAAGGCGCCCGATGGAGGTGGAGCAAACACCGCTGCCCGGGGTGGGGATCCGGTACGACTTCGCCACCGCTGCCGGTCGGCGGCTCGGATTGGTGATACACCGGGATGGCCGGGCCGACGTGATCATCTACTCCGAGGACGACCCGGACAACTGTTCGGAGTCGGTGATGCTGCAACCGCAGGAGCGCGCGGCGCTGGTGGAGCTGATGGCTACGCCACCAGGAGAAACCGATCCTCAGTCGCGCATCCATCATCGCGTCTGGCACCTCAGCGAGGACAAGCCGTACTGATGGGCGGGGGCAGACCGCTGCTGGCCGTGGCAGCGTCAACTCCGTTGCCCTCGGTGCACGTGCTGCTGGAATTGGGCGTGGTGCTGTTCGGGCTGGGTCTGCTTGGGCTGCTCGCCCACCGGCTCAGGGTGTCTCCCGTGCCGCTGTATCTGTTGGCCGGGCTCGCGTTTAGCGAGCACGGTGTCCTGCCGCTGGCCGCCGGGGAGGAAGGTCGGCAGTTCATCGAGGTAGGCGCCGAGCTTGGGGCGGTGTTGTTGCTGCTCAGCCTAGGGTTGGAGTACTCCGCTGATGAGCTGGTGGCTGGGCTGCGTCACAACCGCGCGGCCGGACTCCTCGACCTGGTGCTCAACGCCGCCCCGGGGGCCGCGCTAGCGCTGCTGCTGGGGTGGGGCCCGGTCGCCGCGGTCGCCCTGGCTGGACTGACGTATGTGTCCTCCTCGGGGATCGTCGCGAAGTTACTGGCTGATCTTGGCCATTTGGGCAATCGGGAAACCCCGGTGGTCATCGCCGTGCTGGTGTTCGAGGACGTGGCGATGGCGGCCTACCTGCCAGTGCTGGCCGCGTTGGTCTCCGGGTTATCGGTAGTTGCGACCACTGCGAACCTGGGCCTGGCGCTCGGCGCCGTCGTCATGGTGTTTTTCATCGCGTTGCGTTTTCCCGGGGTGTTAGCCCGGCTCGTGTTCGGGCCCAACGACGAAGTGCTGCTGCTACGCGTGCTCGGACTTACCCTACTCGTGGCCGGGTTGGCCGCCCAGCTCAACGTCTCCGCCACAGTGGGTGCATTCCTGGTGGGCGTGAGCTTGTCCGGCCCGGTCGCGGAAAGCGCGGTGGCGCTGCTGCGCCCCCTACGAGACCTCTTCGCCGCGGTGTTCTTCGTCTTCTTCGGCCTACAGATCAACCCCACGGAGATCCCCGGTGTGCTTCCGCTGGCTGCCGCTCTGGCAGCGGCCACCGCCGCGACCAAGGTCGCCACAGGCTGGTGGGCCGCGGCCAGAGCTGGCATCGGACAACGTGGCCGATTCCGCGCCGGAATCGCCCTGATTCCTCGAGGCGAGTTCTCCATCGTCATCGCTGGTCTCACCACCACCGCAGCAGGCGCTGGACTTATCTCTCTCGACCAGCGCTTCGGGCCCCTGGCCGCTGCCTACGTGCTCCTATTGGCAGTAACCGGCCCGCTGCTTGCCCGCCTTCTTGAGGCCCTAACCTCACACCACCGACCTCACCCAACCGGGACGAGCACGTCAGCCAGTGACCCCGAGAAGCCGGGACCCGGAAGCAACCACCACGGAGAAGTGGCGCGACATATCACCGCCTCACAGGCACCCAGACCCGGAACGGAGCACCGGTCGCCAGCGCACGATGACGCGGCCGGCCATGCGCTCATGCGCGAACACCGGCCCGATGACGATGACCGGAGCGGCGTGGACAAATGATGACGGGGCCTCTGACGAACTGCCCTGGTACACCCATGTGCTGTCGAGAGCATGAGCGGTCACGAGGTCATCGACGGGCAGCGGACCCGGTTGGCCGGCCACTACTTCGACTGGGGTGCCGATCGCCCACCGAGCCGGCCGTGCCACGAGACGGTGATTCTACGAGGCGCACGTGCGGGGGCTGACGATGTGCCACCCCGAGGTACCCGAAGAGCTGCGCGGAACCTACGCCGGCCTACCGAAATGCACGTCGACGGCTTCCGGTTCGATCTGGCCGCCACCTTGGCACGTGAGCTGCACCAGGTGGACCGCGAGGGGACGGGCGGTCCATTGCGGGCCGAACTGGGCGTCGGGAGGTCCCAGGGCACCCGGCGTTTCACCAGGATTACGCATCGTTGGCCAGTGGACCCGCTGTGACAGAGACCGCCGACGATAAGCCTGTAACAGGCTGGAGTCGGGTAACGACAGCATGTGTCACAGGCTCTACCGCAGACACGAGCCGCGGTGGGCTTTCAGGGGATCCCTTTCGCATCGGAGGTAGCTGATGGTCGCGTCCTCGTCCCGGTCCCGAGTGACCACCCGGCGGGTGTATGCCCTGGGCGCGTTGGCGGCGTTGTTGTTCGGTTACGACAACGGCATCATTGGCGCCGCGTTGCTGT
>JALZDU010000090.1 GCA_030862405.1 Actinomycetota bacterium
GCACGAGCGGGATAAGCTTCCTCACGATGAATCTCCTCCTGCCACATGGTGCTTCTTCGGTGGGCCTAGCTGGACTTGAACCAGCGACCTCATCCTTATCAGGGATGCGCTCTAACCGACTGAGCTACAGGCCCCCGGCGCCCCGCGAGGCTACCGCACGGCCTCATCGGGGCCCAAACTGCCTCGCCGTGCATCACTCGGGTTCTGACAGCGTGACCTCAACGCCGCCGACGAGGTCCGTCGCGATGTTGTAGATGAGCGAGCCGACAGTGGCCAGCGCCGTCATCAGCACGATGTTGACCAGCCCGATCACCAGGGCTACCCCGAACACCCGCCCACCGCTGATCAGCGCCGTACCGCTCTCAGGGTTGTTCACCGAGGTGAGGTCGGAGTAGGTACCGTTGAGCTGGTCCCACACGCCCATACCACCGAGCGCCCCGTACAGCACGCCCACAGCCACCATCCATGCCAGGAATCCGGCGACCGAGAGCACGAGCGAAATCTTGAGCACCGACCACGGATCTAGCTGCTGTAGTTGCAGGCTCGTCCGTCGCGGGACCCGGGCCGGACGCACCCGGGCATCAGCCGGTTGGGCAGGCGCCACCCGCTCGGGCGGGGTGTACCCCCCGATCCGCACCGTGGATTGCGACGATGGCGGCACGCTGCTGGCGGCGCCGCGGGACTGCTCGGGTTTCCCCGTCTGCAGCCGCACCGTCTTGGGATCCATGTCCTCTGGTGCGTTGCGCTGGCGCTGCAGCGGGGGGGCGTTCACCGGGGTCACGCCGTTGCCTAATGGCATTCTCAGGGCTGCGTTTTTCTGAACAGGGTCGTTGTCAGCGGATCCGGCCGCCTCGGCGACAGGATCGCGTTGCTCCGACCGTAGCTGCATGTCGGTTGGTTTGGCGTTCTCAGGCCTCGTCACGAGTCATCCTTCGTCGGCGCGCCTTCGGCGTCTGCGTCGTTGGCATCTGGGTCGTCGGCTTGTTCGGCGTTGCGTGCGACGGCTACCAGAGTGGCCCCCTCACCCAGGTTCATCAAACGCACCCCCTTGGTCTGCCGGCCGGCCTTTCGCACCTCCTTGGCGGTGGTCCGGATGACCCCGCCCGTGGAGGTGATGGCATACAGCTCATCGTCGATGTCCACGATCAAAGCTCCGACCAGCCTGCCACGCCTGCGGTCGTACTGAAGGGTAAGCACACCTTTGCCGCCGCGTCCCTGCACCGGGTAATCATCGATCGGGGTCCGCTTGGCATACCCGCCCGCGGTTGCCACCAGCAGGAACCGCCCCTCCCGGACCACGGCAAGGGACAGCAGCTCGTCACCGTCGTTGAACCGCATTCCGTACACCCCAGACGTGGCCCGGCCCATCGGGCGAAGGACGTCGTCGGTTGCGTGGAACCGGATCGACTGACCGTGCGCTGACACCAGCAGCAGGTCGTCGGAGTCGGAGCACAGCACTGCTCCGACCAGCTCGTCGTCGTCGCGCAGGTTGATCCCGATCAGCCCACCAGCGCGGTTGGAGTCGAAATCAGTGAGCTTGCTCTTCTTGACCAGACCATCGCGCGTGGCCAGCACAAGGTACGGCGTCGCGGTGTAGTCCTTGATCTGCATGACCTGGGCGATCTGCTCATCAGGCTGGAACGCGAGCAGGTTCGCCACGTGCTGGCCGCGGGCGTTGCGGTTGGCTTCAGGCAGCTCGTAGGCCTTTGCCCGGTACACCCGGCCCTTGTTGGTGAAGAACAGGATCCAGTCGTGCGTGGAGCAGACGAAGAAGTGCGCCACGATGTCGTCGGTCTTCAGACCCGCGCCCATGACACCCTTGCCGCCGCGCTTCTGCGCCCGGTACAGATCGGTGCGAGTGCGCTTGGCGTAGCCGGTCCGGGTGATGGTGACTACGACGTCCTCGACGGCGATCAGTTCCTCGGCCGACACGTCCCCGTCATAACCAGTGATCGTGGTACGGCGCTCGTCACCGTGCTTCTCGACGATCTCCGCCAGCTCGTCGCGGACGATCCGGCGCTGCCGCTCGGGCTTGTCGAGAATGTCCAGGTAGTCAGCGATTTCCCGCTCGAGCTCGGCGAGATCTTCGATGACCTTCTGGCGTTCCATGGCGGCCAGCCGGCGCAGCTGAGTCTCCAGGATGTAGTTCGCCTGGATCTCGTCGACGTCCAGCAGCTCCATCAGCCCGGTGCGCGCGTCGTCCACCGTGGGGGACCGACGGATCAGCGCGATCACCTCGTCGAGCATGTCCAGCGCCTTGACCAGGCCACGAAGCAGGTGGGCGCGTTCCTCGGCTTTGCGCAGCAGGTATCGGGTTCGTCGGACGATGACGTCGAGCTGGTGGCGCACGTAGTGCCGGATCATCTGATCCAGCCGCAGCGTGCGCGGGACGCCTTCGACGATCGCCAGCATGTTGACGCCGAAGGTGTGCTGCAGCTGGGTGTGCTTGTAAAGGTTGTTGAGCACCACCTTGGCGACCGCGTCGCGCTTGAGCGTGATCACGATGCGCATGCCGATGCGGTCACTGGACTCGTCGTTGATCTCGGCGATCCCGCTGAGCTTGGCGTCCCGGGATAGAGCTGCGATCGCCTCGACAAGGTTGTCCGGGTTGACCTGGTAGGGCAGCTCGGTGATCACCAGGGTGGTGCGGCCCTTGGTGTCCTCCTCGACCTCCACCACGCCGCGCATCCGTACCGAGCCACGACCGGTTCGGTAGGCGTCGGCGATGCCGTCAGTGCCGACGATCTGGCCCCTGGTCGGGAAGTCCGGGCCCTTGATCCGCTCGATGAGCGCGTCGAGCAGTGTCTCGTCGTCGACGTCTGGGTTTTCCAGCAGGTAGACGACACCGGCACCGACCTCGCGCAGGTTGTGCGGCGGGATGTTGGTCGCCATCCCGACCGCGATCCCGGAACTTCCGTTGACCAGCAGGTTCGGGATCCGGGCCGGGAGCACGACGGGCTGCTGGGTGCGGCCGTCGTAGTTCGGCTCGAAGTCGACGGTGTCCTTGTCGATGTCCCGCAGCATCTCCGTGGCCAGCGGAGTCAAGCGACACTCGGTATACCGCATGGCAGCGGCCGGGTCGTTGCCCGGAGAGCCGAAGTTTCCCTGGCCGTCGACCAGTGGGTAGCGCATCGACCACGGCTGGGCCAGCCGGACCAGCGTGTCGTAGATCGCCGAGTCACCGTGCGGGTGGTAGTTGCCCATCACGTCGCCGACCACCCGGGCACACTTCGCGTACTGCCGGTCGGGTCGGAAGCCGGAGTCGTACATCGAGTACAGCACCCGGCGGTGCACCGGCTTGAGCCCATCGCGGACATCGGGCAGCGCACGACCGACGATCACGCTCATCGCGTAATCGATATAGGAGCGCTGCATCTCCTGCTGGATGTCGACCGGCTCGATGCGGTCCCCGTCCGGCGGCAGGGTGATCTCGGTCAAGGAGCTCAGTTCCCTTCAGGGGGTACGTCAGCGCTATTCGGAGCCGAGTTGCGGTTCTGACACGGTCGCGGGGCACCGTCCGGAGCCGAATTGTGGTTTCGGGATGCGACGCCGCTAGACATCGAGGAAGCGGACGTCTTTGGCGTTACGGGTGATGAATGAGCGGCGCGATTCCACGTCCTCGCCCATGAGAACGCTGAACAGCTCGTCGGCGGTTGCCGCGTCGTCGAGGGTGACCTGCATCAGCACCCGGTTGGCCGGGTCCATTGTGGTCTCCCACAGCTCCTTGGCGCTCATCTCGCCAAGGCCCTTGTAGCGCTGGATCGCGTCGTCCTTGGGAAGCTTGCGCCCCTCCGCGAGGCCAGCCTCGATGAGCCCGTCCCGTTCCCGGTCGGAGTAGGCGTACTGTGCCTCCGCGCGCGGCCACTTGATCTTGTACAGCGGCGGTTGGGCGAGGAACACATGCCCGTGCTCCACCAGCGGGCGCATGAACCGGAACAGCAACGTCAGCAGCAGGGTGCGGATGTGCTGGCCGTCCACGTCGGCGTCAGCCATCAGCACGATCTTGTGGTAGCGCAGCCTGGCCAGGTCGAACTCGTCGTGGATGCCGGTACCCAACGCAGTGATCAGGGCCTGCACTTCGGTGTTCTTCAGCACCCGGTCCAGCCGCGCCTTCTCCACGTTGATGATTTTCCCGCGGATCGGCAGGATTGCCTGGTACAGCGAATCCCGGCCGGACTTCGCCGAGCCACCCGCGGAGTCACCCTCCACGATGAACACTTCGCTGCGGGCCGGGTCGGTGGAGCGGCAGTCGGACAGCTTGCCGGGCAAGCCGCCCAGATCACCTGCCGACTTGCGGCGCACCAGCTCACGGGCCCGCCGTGCGGCCAGCCGGGCCTGCGACGACGAGACCGCTTTGTTGATGATGGTCTTGGCCTCAGCGGGGTTGCGCTCCAGCCAGTCGATCAGCCACTCGTTGCAGGTGCGCTGGACGAACGACTTGGCCTCGGTGTTGCCCAGCTTGGTCTTGGTCTGACCTTCGAACTGGGGTTCCTTGAGCTTGACCGACACGATCGCAGCGAGGCCCTCGCGCACGTCGTCGCCGGTGAGTGCGGAGTCCTTCTCCTTGAGCAGCTTCTTGTCCCGCGCGTAGCGGTTGATCACCGTGGTCAATGCGGAGCGGAAGCCCTCCTCGTGAGTACCACCCTCGTGGGTGTTGATCGTGTTGGCGAACGTGTAGACGGATTCGGTGTACCCGGCGTTCCACTGCATCGCGACTTCGACCTGCATGCCTTCGCCACTGGCCTCGAACCCGATCACTTTACGGTGGATGGGGTCCTTGGAGTTGTTGATGTGCTTGACGAAGTCCTCGAGACCGCCCGGGTAGTGGAAGGTGCGCTCCTTGATCTGAGCGGTCCGGCCTTCGGCGTCCTCAGTCTCGTTGCTGCCGTTGACCCGCTGATCGCGCAGCACGATGGTCAGGCCCTTGTTGAGAAAGGCCATCTCCTGCAGCCGGCGGGCTACCGTCTCTGCGTTGTAGGTGGTGGTCTCGAAGATCCGCTCGTCGGCCCAGAAGGTCAGGGTCGTGCCGGTCTTGCGGGTCGGCTCGCCCTTGCTCAGCCGGTGCACCGGCTTGGAGTCCTCGTAACGCTGCCGCCACACGTACCCGTCACGGTGGATCTCCACCTCCAGCCTGCTGGCCAGCGCGTTGACCACGCTCACGCCGACGCCATGCAGGCCACCGGAGACGGCGTAAGACTCGCCATCGAACTTGCCGCCGGAGTGCAGCGTGGTGAGGACGAGCTCCAGAGCGGGCCGCTTCTCCACCGGGTGCATATCCACCGGAATGCCACGACCGTCGTCGAAAACCCGCACCCCGCCGTCAGCGAGCAGCGTGACCTCGACCCTGGTTGCGTGACCCGCCATCGCCTCGTCGACGGCGTTGTCCACCACTTCCCAGACCAGGTGATGCAGGCCCCGCTCTCCGGTGGACCCGATGTACATCCCGGGACGCTTGCGGACAGCTTCGAGGCCCTCGAGGACAGTGATGGAAGACGCGCTGTAGTCGTTCTTCTTGGCGGCCACGGTCCTCGGTATCTCCTCGGGGTGCGATGCGGTGGTGCAATGCGGTGACCCGACCGCTGGCAACGCTGGACACGGTCGGTGGTGACATCGGCTGGCTGGTACCCAAAGCCGGGTGTCCCCTCAATTCTACTGGTGCCGTCCGACAGAAGGGGGTCAGGGACACCCCTCATCTCTTCACAGCGCGACTCTTTTATGTCGGTGCAGGTCCGGACCGCCCAGAGCGGAGCCCATTATCTCTGCCGAGCTCTGAGCGGTCCATCCGGTTCAACATCTCGACACCAGCCGTACATCACAGGCCGACACACCGGGCAGGAGAGCCGGACACGCGGGATTGGGGCGGGGGGCACGGCTAGCCGTAGGTGTCGCGGGGACCGCGGCCGCGGACATGCCGGGGACCGCGGTGCCAGCTGGGCGCAGTCGGGGCCTGCACCCGCAGCCGGGTCACCACACCCGGCCCGACGCCGGCGGTGATGCGTGCGATCAAGTGACGTTGCAGCAGGCGCAGCTGGGTCGCCCACGCCGTGGAACTGGCCTGCACAGTGAGCTCGGTGTCCCGCAGCGACACTGGCTGAGCGTGCTCGGCGACCTCCGGACCCACCAGCTGCGTCCACCGGGCAAACACCACACCGCCGGACACCCGATCCACCCAGCCCCGTTCAGCCACCACGCGGGCCGCCAGCCTGCCCAGCGTCTGCGGATCCCGATCGTCGGCCCGCGCACCGGACCAACCGCGACGCCGACGAGGCGCCGCGCCCTGGCCGCCCGACGTACGACGCGCAGAGCCAGCGCGGGAGCTGGCTGCGCGGGCGGCTTCCAGGGCAGCGCGGGCGATGTCGGCACCCCGGAGGCCGTCAGGTGGTGTCTGTGATGGACCTGCGGGCCCACCCAACATCGACTTGTCCACACTGTCCACAGGGTTGTCCCCAGCCGAGCCGGGGCTATCGGTGTTATCGGTGTTCTGTGGCACGGCGTTATCGGACACGGTGCACCCGCCCTTCGTGCACGTCGAACCGCGCACCATCGAGCTCGCCGGGCACATCGGCCGGCACCGCCGCGGTGACCACCACCTGCTCAGCGGCCAGCGCGACCTCGGCCAGCCGCGCGCGGCGTTGGATGTCCAGCTCGGCGAATACGTCATCGAGCAACAGCACGGGTTCGGCACCACCGCAACGCAGCAGCTGGTAGCTACCCAGCCGCAATGCCAACGCAAACGACCACGACTCACCATGGCTGGCATAGCCCTTGGCCGGCATCCCGCTCAGACCGAGCTCCAAGTCGTCCCGGTGTGGCCCGACCAGGCAGACTCCCCGCTCGACCTCGGTCAGCCGTACCCGGGCCAGCTCAGCGAGCATCGCCGCCTCCAGTGCTTCGATGTCGGCCTTGCCACCCTCGCGCACCTTGCCTGGCAGCGCGTCACCGAGGCTGCTGCGGTAATCAAGCTGGACATCGGGAGCCTCTGGAGCCACTGCGCGGTAAGCCGCGGTGACGTGCGGGGCAAGCTCGGCGACGAGGTCCAGCCGGGCCCCGAGCAGCTCGGCACCGTGCCGGGCGAGGTGACCATCCCAGACGTCCAGGGTCCGTAGATCCCCCACTCCTGCGCCGGACCGGCGCGTCGCGCCGGCTGATTTGAGCAACGCGACGCGCTGGCGCAGCACCTTGTCGTAATCCGATCGCACGCCGGCCAGCCGGGGTGCGCGCAAGACCAGCAGATCATCGAGGAACCGGCGGCGCTCCCCGGGATCCCCGCGGACCAGCGCCAGGTCCTCCGGCGCGAAGAGCACGCTGCGCAGTACGCCAAGCACCTCCCTGGGCCGCGACAGCGGGGAGCGGTTGATCCTGGCCCGGTTGGCCCGCCCGGGGGAGATCTCCAGCTCGACGGTCAACTCCCGCCCGGCGTGCACCACCGCAGTGCGCACGATCGCGCGCTGGGCGCCGTGGCGCACCAGTGCGGCATCCGTGGCCACCCGGTGCGAACCCAGTGTCGACAGATAACCCAATGCCTCAAGCAGGTTCGTCTTGCCCTGCCCGTTCGCGCCGATCAACACCGCGACGCCAGGCTGCAAGTCAAGCTCAGCATGCTCCCAGGAACGGAAGTCGGTGACCTGCAACTGGCGGACGTACATGCGCGCTATTGGGCTTCTTCAGCCAATTTGGCCCGAACTGCGTGCCCACCGAATTGCTGGCGCAACGCGGCGACCGCACGCATCGCGGGGGAGTCGGGCTGGCGGGAGGCGAACCGGGCGAACAGGGCCGCGGAGATCACCGGTACGGGCACCGCATGGTTGATTGCCTCCTCGACCGTCCAGCGCCCCTCGCCGGAGTCCTGCACCCACCCGGTGAGCTGGTCCAATTGCGGGTCGAGGTCCAGGGCCGCCACCAGCAGATCGAGCAACCAGGACCGGACCACCGTGCCGCGTTGCCAGGCTTTGAGAACCGCCGCCACATCGATGACCATGTCTGCCGCTTCGAGCAGCTCGTAGCCCTCCGCGTAGGCCTGCATCAGGCCGTACTCGACGCCGTTGTGCACCATCTTGGCGAAATGCCCGGCACCGATGCCGCCGGCATGCACGAAGCCTTCCTCCCGCGGACCCTCAGGACGCAACGCATCGAACACCGGCATCAGCCACTCGACGTGCTCCGCGGCACCGCCGACCATCAGCCCGTAGCCGTTGTCCCGGCCCCACACCCCACCGGAAACTCCACAGTCCAGATAGCCGATCCCGGTGCGGGCAAGCAGCTCGGCGTTGCGCCGGTCTTCGGTGTAGTGGGAGTTCCCGCCGTCGATCACGACGTCGTTCTTGGCGAGCAACCCTGCGAGCTGCACCACCGTGTTCCCGGTCGGATCACCGGCCGGCACCATGATCCACACTGCTCGAGGGGTGGACAGCCGATCGACCAGCTCGGCCAGCGAGTCCACGTCGCGGGTTGCGGGAGTCAGGGCGTAGCCGAGGACGTCGATGCCGGCGTCGCGCAGCCGATCGCGCATGTTGGCGCCCATCTTGCCAAGTCCGACGAGTCCCAGCTGCACGACGAATCCTCCCAGTGGTCTGGCCCCCACCGTAGGTCCTGGAACAGGTCGCGGTGCGGGCCGGGTCCGCGAAGGATGTTTCATCCACGGCGTTGGTAGTGAGGGGTTTCTTATATAGAGAGAACATCAGTAGTAGTAGTAAGTGCTGTGGGTGGTGTGGACGCGCGGCATCGGCACAGGTCGAGTGGCGCGGTGTGGTGTGGACAGCAGGCATGACCGGTCGGGGACCGTGCGGGCCAGCGGTGGATGGTTGCGGGCCGGCTCGCTGACGTTCACAGCTGCCCACACCTGTCCACAAAGTTGTCCCCAGGTGTGGGTGAACGCCATGGCCATCGGTGAACCTGGTCCCGCCGTAGATAATTGAGCCGTCCAAAACGGCGAATCGCCGCCACCTAGGCCCGATCATGATGCGCCCGAGTGACCGGCAACCGCGCACACAGCTCCTGCGTTCTGGAGACAGAACGCACTTATCACGAGCTCAATACTGCAGTCTGTCCCCAGAACGCGAGTAATGCTGCGTCAGGAGCGGGCGCGCTGCTTGATCCGGGAAGTCAATTCCTGCACCTGGTCGTAGGTGCGGCGGCGTTCAGCCATCTCCTTGCGGATCTTGCGGTCTGCGTGCATCACCGTGGTGTGGTCGCGGCCACCGAAGGTCTGCCCGATCCGGGGCAGCGACAGGTCGGTCAGCTCCCGGCACAGGTACATGGAGATCTGCCGGGCCTGGGCGAGGTGCTTGGTCTTGCCGGGCCCACACAGGTCCTCGATGGTCACGCCGAAGAACTCAGCGGTCACGGCCATGATGTTGGGTGCGCCGATCTCGTGTGCCTGGTCGTCGGGGATGAGATCGCGCAGCACGATCTCGGCGAGCTGGTTGTCGACGGGTTGGCGGTTCAGCGACGCGAAGGCGGTGACCCGGATCAGCGCCCCCTCCAGCTCACGGATGTTGCGCTCGATCCGGGCGGCGATGAACTCCAAGACCTCATCAGGTGCGGCCAACTTGTCGCCGACGGCTTTCTTCCGCAGGATGGCGATCCGGGTCTCCAGCTCGGGTGGCTGGATATCGGTGATCAGGCCCCATTCGAAGCGGGTGCGCAACCGGTCCTCCAGGGTGCCTAGACCCTTGGGTGGACGGTCCGAGGAGATCACGATCTGCTTGTTCGCGTTGTGCAGGGTGTTGAAGGTGTGGAAGAACTCCTCCTGGGTGCCTTCCTTGCCCTCCAGGAACTGGATGTCGTCTACCAGCAACACGTCGACGTCGCGGTAGCGGCGCTGGAAGGCCACCTTGCGGTCGTCGCGCAGCGAGTTGATGAAGTCGTTGGTGAACTCCTCGGTGGAGACATACCGGACCCGCATGCCGGGGAACAACCGTTGTGCGTAGTGCCCCACGGCGTGCAACAGGTGTGTCTTGCCCAACCCCGACTCGCCCCAGATAAACAGCGGGTTGTAGGCCCGCGCCGGCGCCTCGGCCACCGCCACCGCAGCTGCGTGCGCGAACCGGTTGGATGCGCCGATGACAAAGGTGTCAAAGGTGTACTTCTCGTTGAGCTTGGTCTGAGAACTCGACCGCCGGGTCGGTGCCGCAGCCGGCGCGTCCGCTGCGCCCGCCATGCTGGGCCAGATCTCGTGCACGGTGGCCAACGCGGCGTCCTCCTCGCTCTGCCCACCGGAGCCGGTTCGCTGCCCGGCGGAGTCCACTTGGGCGGCTACCGGATCGGAGCTACTGGGCACAGCGGCGCGGTGGTCACCGGCGTGCGGTCGGTTGGTGCCGTCGGCTGCCGACGCCGCCAGCGGTAACTCCGCTGGTACCGGAAGTGGGTGGTCGACCTTGACTGCCAGCGAGACCTGCCGACCCAGGTGCCGGGACAGTGCCGCACTGATCGGCTGGCGAAGTACCCGCTCGATGGCGTCCTTGGCGAAGTCGCTGGGTGCGGCCAGCAGCGCTGTGCCATCCAGCATGCCGATCGGGCGGGTGACACGCATCCACGCGCGCTGCTGCGGTGACAGTGTGCCGGTGGAGAGCTCCCGGACGACCTCATTCCATACCTGGCCGAGGTCGGTTTGCCGCTCTGGCACCGCGCTGACTCCCCTCGGCCGGTGGTGGACTTTCAGGTCATGGACCTCGGGAGCGCCGGGCATCCACAAGGTTGTCCACAGCTGTGCATGAACGGTTAGCACAAACGATCGGCGCACTCCCCAAATCCCCGACGCGTCAGCCCGTGGGCCGTCCTCCGCCTGCCTTCCGGCGCTGCAGGAGCAGGCACGTTGAGCAACGTCTGCCTCTGCCACAAGAACTCCGGGATAGCAAGCATCACCGGAGTAACGGCGTGTCGGCCCCGCAGTGACGCGAGACGCTCGTTTTGACGGCGCCGGTCTCGGCCGCATAGGCTCGCGAGGTCTCCCGCCCACCGGCGGGTATTCTTGTGTGCTCTCGCCACGACCCGTTGGGTTGCGCGCCGTGTGGGACCCGCTCGAAGTAGTGCCGCCGGTGCCGGCAGGCGATGACTGACCGCAGCCCCACAGCTGCAGTGCCTCACAGCTGCGACCCTGCACTGCGACCCTGCACAACGAGATACCGAGCAACGGGAGAACGACAGCCGTGACCAAGGGCAAGCGCACGTTCCAGCCGAACAACCGTCGCCGCGCGAGGACCCATGGGTTCCGGTTGCGCATGCGGACCCGGGCCGGGCGCGCCATCATGGCTGCGCGGCGCCGCAAGGGTCGAACCGAATTGTCGGCCTGAAACATTATTCCCCTCGCGAAACTCTCCTTCGTTGCTGCCTGCTGCCGCCCGCCTGACCCGTCGCGACGACTTCGCGACGGCGGTGAAGCGGGGCCGCCGGGCGGCCTGCGGCTCCGTCGTCGTGCATGTGGCGCGCTCCGTCGACGCCGATGCGCCGGCGCGGGTGGGGTTCGTGGTCGGTCGGACGGTGGGTGGTGCCGTGGTCCGGCATCGCGTCCAGCGCAGGCTGCGCCATCTGATGCGATGCCGGTTGGATGCACTGCCCAGTGGCGCACTGGTGGTGGTGCGAGCACTGCCGCCATCAGCTGGTGCGAGCAGCGAGGCGCTGGGTGATGACCTCGGCGCAGCGCTTCGGCGACTGACCGTTTCCGCGACGACGGCCGGCCCCGGCAGCCGGCGATGACTTCGATGACTCGCAGGACTACAACGACTCCAGAGACTCGGCTGATGGCCCGGGTGCTGGTCCTCGTGATGCGGTTCTACCGTCGGTGGATCTCTCCGTTCCTTCCCCCTACCTGCCGGTTTTATCCCACGTGCAGCGCGTATGCGGTCGAGGCACTGACCGTCCACGGGGCACTGCGTGGATCCTGGTTGACCGCGCGACGGCTACTGCGCTGCGGACCCTGGCACCCTGGAGGGATGGACCCGGTTCCCACACCGAGATCACCCCGCTCCCCCGCCGAGAGTGAGTCGTCGTGCTGAACTTCATCTATTACCCGGTGTCGGCCATCCTGTGGTTCTGGCATCAGGCGTTCGGCTATCTGCTGGGTCCAAGCAGCGGCCTCGGGTGGACGCTGGCCGTGGTGTTCTTGGTGTTCACCCTGCGTGCGTTGCTGTTCAAGCCGTTCGTCAGCCAAGTCCGGTCGATGCGCAAGATGCAGGAGTTCGCGCCCGAGATCCAGAAGCTGAAGAAGAAGTACGGCGACGACCGCCAGAAGATGGCGGCCGAGATGCAGAAGCTGCAGTCGCAGCACGGGGTGAACCCGCTGGGCGGCTGCCTGCCGGTGCTGGTACAGATCCCGGTGTTCATCGGCCTGTTCCAGGTGCTGCGGTCGTTCAACCGCGACTTCCTGACCCCCGAACAAAACGCGCAGATCGGCAACTACGTGTTCAGCGCGGCCGATGTGCGGTCGTTCCTTGACGCCGACCTGTTCGGGGTGCCGCTGTCGGCGTACATCACCGAGTCCTCGGAGCTGCTGGCCCGGTATGGGGACCTTTCCCGCTGGGAGATCGCCGCGGTTGCCGTCCCGCTGACGATCGTCGCCGGCATCCTTACGCATCTCACCGCCAAGCATTCGGTGCAGCGGCAAAACCCTGCTCAGGCCGCGAACCCGCAGGCAGAGCTCATGAACAAGCTCATGGTCTACCTGTTCCCGCTGGGCGTGGTGGCTGGTGGCCCGTTCTTCCCGGTCGCGATCCTGATCTACTGGCTGTCCAACAACCTGTGGACGCTCGCTCAGCAGCGGTGGGTCTACAGCCGGATCGACGTCGAAGAGGCAGAGAAGAAGGAGACGGCGATAGCGCAGCGCCAGTCGCTGGCTCCGCGACCCGGTCAAAAGCCGGTCCGCCCGAAGAAGGACGCCGCTGGTGGCCGTCCCGCTGGTGCTGCTGACTTTGAATCAGGTCCGGAGTCCGGCTCAGGCGCTGCGCAACCGAGCGACGTCGAACCGGACAGCGAGGTTGCCTCAAACGGAGCGGCATCGACAGCATCGAACCGTGACGGATCCGAAGCATCTTCCAACGGCAAAGGCACGGAGCGCACGGACAGTTCCGCAATGCCTGGCATGATCCAGCAACGGCCCCGAGCGCGGAAGAAGACTAACCGGAAGCGCCGCTAAGGGCACGATCCCCGGAGAGGAGACAGGTGTGGCCGAGACGCTGGCGACCGAGACGTCGGGGACCGAGGCTGAGGTGCCGGACACTGCGGTTCCGGACACTGCAGACACTGACGGTGTGGCCGAGGTCGATGGCCCGGTCGGGACCACGCGGTCGACGCGCAACGGACCGGTGAGCGAGGAACAGCTCGTTCAGGAGGGTGACGTCGCAGGCGACTACCTCGAGCGGCTGCTTGATTTAGTGGACTACGACGGCGATATAGACCTCGACGTCGAGGCTGGCCGGGCCATGGTGAGCATCGACGGTGGGGAGGACCTGGAACGGTTGGTGGGGCCTCGTGGTTCGGTGCTCGAAGCCCTCCAGGAGTTGACGCGACTCGCGGTGCAGCAACGGACCGGTGCCCGCAGCCGGTTGATGCTCGACATCGCGCAATGGCGGTCCACGCGGCGCCATGAGCTCAGCAAGCTGGGTCGCTCGACCGCAGAGCGGGTCCGCGATGTGGGTGAGCCGGCTCGGCTACAACCGATGACCCCGTTTGAGCGAAAGATCGTGCACGACGCGGTGGCAGCGGTGGACGGTGTGCGCAGCGAGAGCGAGGGCGAGGAGCCGCAACGGCGCGTTGTCGTGCTCCGTTCCCCCTGATCGGTGGGGCGGGCCACGAGAACGTCGATGTTCCACGTGGAACCTCGGACTGACGCGGAGATGCGAGCTGCTGCGGAGGCGATGTTTGGTGATCGTTACCCGCTAGCGGAGCGGTACGTCGAGTTGCTCGCCGGACCCGGGCTTCGCAGGGGCCTCATCGGCCCAGCGGAAGCGGGCCGGCTGTGGGAACGCCACATGCTCAACTCCGCTGTGCTCGGCGAACTTCTCCCCGAGGGTTGCCGGGTCTTGGACGTAGGGTCTGGCGCGGGTCTGCCAGGCATCCCGCTCGCGCTCGCTCGGCCAGATCTCGTGATGTTCCTGCTGGATACGATGGCTCGGCGAGTGGAGTGGCTGCAGGAAGTAGTCGCTGAGCTGGGCCTGGAAATTTCGGTGCACAGAGGTCGCGCTGAAGACCCGCGGGTCCGAGACCAGCTCGGTGGCAAGGACGTCGTGACAGCCCGGGCGGTCGCGCCGTTGGGCCGGTTGGCAAGCTGGACCCTTCCGCTGGTGCAACCAGGCGGGCGGTTGCTCGCAATCAAGGGTGCAATGGCGGGTGCGGAAGCCGTACGGGATGCTCTCGCAGTGCGTGCCGCCGGAGGGGGGCCGGTGGAGATCGTGCAGTGTGGTGCCACCATCGTGCGGCCGCCGACAACGGTCGTCGTTGTTCCCCTACGCGCTCAGCGTGTCACTCGCACCGCGAGGGCACGCAGGAGGAAGGATCGGTGAGCGTGAGCCCCCCGAGGTGGCAGAACGGCACCGCGCAGGACAGTGCAGTGCTCAACGTTTCACGTGAAACCCGGCGACTGCACGCGGTCGCTCGTGCTCCACTGTCGACCGCGCCCAGCGAAATGTGTCAGCCCAGCGAAGCTCGTCTTCACCGCGCAGCTGTGTCGATGTCCTACCCTGCGCCGCCCCCCGTGGCGGCGCAGCCCAAGGACGTCGGGTGGACGCCGATCTGCGAGGAGGCTGAGCGCGCCACTCGGGTACAGCATCCCACCGACCAGCTTCCCCGCCCGTTCCGGCGCCGGGTGCTTGCCGTGGCCAACCAGAAGGGCGGGGTCGGCAAGACCACGAGCACGGTCAACCTGGCAGCAGGCCTGGCTCTGCACGGGCTGCGCACGCTGGTGGTCGACCTGGATCCGCAGGGCAACGCCTCGACCGCACTCGGGGTCGAGCACCGCTCGGGTACCCGCTCGGTGTACGAGATGCTGATTGGCGAGATCGGCATCACGGACGCCGTTGCGGTGAGCCCGCAATCGCCGAACCTGCTCTGTATCCCCGCCACGATCGACCTCGCGGGTTCCGAGATCGAGCTGGTGAGCATGGTGGCCCGGGAGTCACGCCTGTCCCGGGCGCTGCAAGGTTGGGCGCTCGATGAGCTGGCCGTCGACTACGTCTTCATCGATTGCCCGCCCTCGTTGGGCCTGCTCACGGTGAATGCACTGGTTGCGGCACCGGAAGTGCTGATACCCATCCAGTGCGAGTACTACGCCCTCGAGGGGCTTGGCCAGCTGTTGCGCAACATCGAGTTGGTGCAGGCGCACCTCAATCCCGCACTGCGCGTGTCCACGATCCTGCTGACGATGTACGACGGGCGCACGAAGCTGGCGGATCAGGTGACCGCCGAGGTCCGTAACCATTTCGGTGACCAGGTGCTGCGTACGGTGATTCCGCGCAGCGTGAAGGTCTCCGAAGCCCCGGGCTTCGGGCAGACCGTGCTGGTCTATGACCCCGGCTCCCGGGGGGCGCTGAGCTACCTGGACGCCGCGCGGGAAATCGCCCTGCAGCCCGACGATCCCGGACATGACTATCGGGACGACCCCCATCCAGGTACCCAGGAGGTGCGTCTCTGATGCCGGCTGGTAGCACGATCTCGCAAACCTCTGGACCGCAACGCAAGGGCGGCCTCGGCCGCGGCCTCGCCGCGTTGATCCCCACCGGGCCGGTCGGCTCCGCGGTGAGCGAACTGGCGTCACGTGAGCGTCACCACGGGCGCTCGGAGGTCGCCAGTGGCCGTGTCGCGGGGGCCGTCTACCAAGAGGTGCCTATTGGGGCCATCGTGCCCAACCCCAAGCAGCCTCGGCAGTCCTTCGATGAGGAGTCCCTGGCTGAACTCGAGCATTCGATCCGTGAGTTCGGGCTGATGCAGCCCATCGTGGTCCGGCCACTGCCGGCGGAGCCGGCGATCGGACAACTGCCGGCGGAGCCAGCGATCGGGCACCCGCCGGCGGACCCGGCTATCGCGCAGTTGCGCACCGTTTCCTATGAGCTGGTCATGGGTGAGCGGCGGTGGCGAGCGGCGCAACAAGCCGGGCTGGACCGGATCCCAGCGATCGTGCGTTGCACCGCCGATGACGCGATGCTCCGCGACGCGTTGCTCGAAAACATTCACCGAGTGCAGCTCAATCCGCTCGAGGAGGCCGCTGCCTACCAGCAGCTGCTGGAGGACTTCGGTGTCACGCACGAGCAGTTGGCATCCCGGATCGGGCGCAGTCGTCCGGTCATCACCAATACCATCAGACTGCTCAGACTGCCGGTCGCAGTGCAGCGGCGGGTCGCGGTCGGCGTCCTGTCCGCTGGGCACGCCCGCGCGCTGCTCGGTCTGGACGAGCCGTTCGCCCAGGAGAATCTGGCGACACGCATCGTCGCCGAGGGCTTGTCGGTTCGGGCCACCGAGGAAGCCGTCACGCTAAGCCGCAGTGAGCCTGCCCAGGCTGCTCCGAAGGCACCGGCGCCTCGTCCGATGCAGGCGCCCGGGCTGCAGGACCTTGCTGAGAACCTGTCCGACGCCTTCGACACCCGGGTCAAGGTGGAACTGGGCCGTCGCAAGGGCCGGATCGTGGTGGAGTTCGGATCCGTCGACGACCTGGAACGCATCGTCGCCATCATGACCCCAGCGTCCGCCAGCCGACATGAAGACATATCGGGCCAATGACGGCGGCGATACCCGATAAGTCTCCATGTCGGGATATGCGTTCAGGCGCGGGCTACAGCTCGCTCGATGAGCCCGGCGAAGACCGCGCCTAGCTCGGCGCCGTCGGACTCGATCGCCATCGGTAGCAGTGACGTCTCCGTAAGCCCCGGAGCCACGTTGACCTCGAGGAAGTGTGCGACTCCGTCTGCGGTCACCACGGCATCGGTACGGGACACGTCGCGCAGCCCGAGTAACCGGTGCGCAGCCACCGCGAGATCGGCCACTGCGGCGGCGGCTGCGGTGGCGAGCCGAGCCGGGGCGTGGAAGGTGGCGAGTCCAGCGGTGTAGCGAGCGGCGTAGTCGTAGAAGCCGGACTTGGGGTTGATCTCCACTGCCGGCAGCGCCCGCGGACCGTACGGATCGTCGAGCACTGTGACCGCGACCTCGATGCCGTCGACGTACTTCTCGGCCAGGACGGTGTCCCCGTAGGCTAGGCAGCTCACCATAGCGCCCGGTAGTTCGGCGACCTCGTGCACTACGTGCACCCCCAGCGCAGAGCCACCTTCATCTGGTTTGAGGATCAGGGGTAGCCCGAGCCGGGCGACCAGCGCATCGAGCACGGCTTGTGCCCCGAGGTCGCGGAAGGTGGCGTGCGGCAGGGCGATCCAGTCCGGCGTGGTTAGCCCGGCGCGCGCCAGCTCGTCTTTGGCGGTCGGCTTGTCCCAGGCGCGCCGGCAGGCTCCCGGGCCAGTGCCTACGTAGGGCACTCCCAGCATTTCCAGCACCGACTGCACGGCACCGTTCTCGCCAGCTCCACCGTGTAGCGCCACCACGACGGCGTCTGGCCGGCTGCCAGTGAGCCGGCTGACGAGGGTGGCGTCGATGTCCCACTCCTCGACGTACAGCCCGACGTCGCGTAGGGCACTGGACAGCCTGCGTCCGGAACGTAACGACACGTCGCGCTCGTGAGACAGCCCACCGGCCAGCACAGCCACGGTGCGATCGGTCACCTGCGGCTCCCCAATGCTGATGATGGCTCAAGGGAACTGTACCGTCCGAAGTGGATGGCGATCAGGCGGTGTCCGGTGCTGGTGACTGCGGACCGGATGCCGCGCGCCAGCTCACGTTACCGAACGTGCGCTGCAGTTCGAGCTCGCCGTCCAGCACCGCTGCCAACCGGCGCACGCCCTCGGTGATGCGCTCCGGTGTCGGATAGCAGAACGACAGCCGCATCAACCTGCTGGCCTGCGAGCTACCGGAGTCGGTATAGAAGGCGGTGCCCGGCACGTAGGCCACCCGCTGCGTCACCGCCCGAGGCAGCATCGCCTTGGTGTCCAGGCCCTCAGGCACCGTGAGCCAGACGTAGAACCCACCGGCGGGCTCGGTCCACCGGCACCCCGGTGGCAGGTATTGCCGCAACGCCGTCAGCATGGCGTCCCGGCGGATCCGGTAAGCCTCCTGATAAGTCTTGATCTGGCCCTTCCAGTCGTGCTGGGCCAGGTAGCGTGACACCACAGACTGGGTGAACACCGGGGGGCACAGGGTTGCCGATTCCACGGCCAGCACCAGCTTCTCGCGCACCGCGTGCGGAGCCAGCGCCCAGCCGACCCGAAGACCGGGTGCGAAGGTCTTGGAGAACGACCCAAGGTAGACGACGTTGTCCCCTTCGGTGGCCCGCATCGCCGGATAGGTCTGGCCATCAAAACCCAGTAGCCCATAGGCGTTGTCCTCGACGACCAACACCTGGTGCTCAGCGCACAGCTCGAGCACGTCGGCTCGGCGCGCAACGGCCAGCGTCACCCCGGCCGGATTGTGAAAATTCGGGATGGTGTAGAGGAACTTGGGAACGCGGCCCCGGGCGCGCAGCGAGCGCAGCACAGCGTCCAACTCGGCGGGTATCAATCCCTCGTCGTCCATCGCAACCTGCACCACCTGCGTCTGGTAAGAAGCGAAGGTGGTCAGTGCCCCAACATAGGAGGGAGCTTCGGCAAGCACCACATCCCCCGGATCGCAGAAGATCCGGGTGACCATGTCCAGTGCCATCTGGGAACCGACGGTCACCGTAACGTCATCGGCGTGCGCCCGGATGCCTTCCAGAGCCATCACCTCGCAGATCTGGCTGCGAAGCTTCGGGATGCCCTGCGCCGAGCCATACTGCAGCGCCGTCATGCCTTCGGTGGCCACCAGTTGGGCGAGGTCATCGGCCAGCGCGTCCAGCGGTAGGGCGGGCAGGTAGGGCATGCCGCCAGCCAGGGAGACCACTTCGGGACGGCTGGCCACCGCGAACAGGGCACGGATCTCCGATGCCGTCATGCCAGCGGTGCGGTGCGCGTAGCGGTCCAGGTGCGGATCGAGGTCGCGCTGGGTGCAACCGGCTGGCGGTGCTGGTTTCTTGGGAGTCACGGCGGCGCCTTCGCAGCGGGTCAGGTCCCCTGGCAGTGTAAAGGTCGGCGCAAAGTGCCCCCCTGCCTTCATTCGCGGTCGCGTGGAGCTTATGCTTCCCGAGGCGCTGCGTGGTCGGCGCCCGGCGGGGGGCGCCGGTGGCGGCGCAGTCGCCCTAGCACGCCTGTTCAGGGAGGCCCGTTGTCACGTCGAGTGGTCGGCGTCACCCTGGACAATCTCGACCTGCTACCCAAGAAGTGCCGGCGTTGTGTGTTCTGGGAACTCGCTCCCCATATCCGGGAGCAGGCTGAGGACTTCGGTCAGACCGACCTGGAGAAGGAGGCCTGGGTCTCCAGCGTCTTGCTGGAATGGGGTTCATGTGGGCGGATCGTAATGTCGGGAGACATACCGGCTGGCTACGCACTGTACGCCCCTCCGGCCGCAGTGCCGCGGGCTGCGGCGTTTCCGACTTCGCCGGTCAGTGCCGATGCCGTGCTGCTCACCGCGCTCAAGGTGCTGCCGGAGTTCAGCGGTGGCGGTCTGGGCCGGATGCTGGTGCAAGCAGTCGCCAAGGACCTCACCCGGCGCGGCGTAAAAGCCATCGAGGCGTTCGGTGACGCTGCGCCCAACGACGAGTCCAGCTGTGTGATCCCGGCCGAGTTCCTGCAGCAGGTCGGGTTCAAGACCGTGCACACACACCCGCGCTGGCCCCGGCTTCGCCTGGAGCTCCGCACTGCGCTGACCTGGAAGGAAGACGTCGAGGCTGCCTTGGAGCGGTTGTTGACGTCGGTCACGATCCATACCGCGGAGCCCAGCTTGCGGCCAGCCTGACGGCGCGTGACGAGCGCCGGCCTGCTGATCAATCCTTTCCGCGGTCCACGGCCGTGCGACCGGCAAGCGCGGCGCCCGCTACGGCCAGCCCTGTCAACACCGCCACGAGTACGGGAAGGGCCACCGCCGGGGAGGCGAGCAGCGCAAGCAGCGCGCCCCCGATACCGATCATGGCGGCGGTGGCGAGCTGGTCGGCGATCTGCGCGGCCGAGGAGTGAAAGCCCACCGAGCGGACCGCGGACTGCTGCAGCAGCAGGTAGGACACCGAGGAAAAGCCAAGACCCATCCCGATACCGGCGAGCAGCCAGAACGGGGTGGCCAGCCACGGTGAGCCCCACGACGGTGTGACGAGCAGCATCCCGGCCGTGCCGACCGCGAGTGCGCAGAATCCGACGCGGAGCAGCCTTGTCCTGCAGAGCTCGGGATGGCGGCCCTGCCACGCCGCTGACGCTGACCAGCCCAGCGAGCCGACGATGAGGGGGATGCCCGCCGCGGCCAGCGACCAGCTGTGGGTGCCGTTCAGCGTCAGCGGAAGGTAGGAGTTGACGGTGAAGAACACCCCGGCGAGCAGGCCGCGGCTGGCCACGAGAGCCGGAATGCCGCGCCGCGTGCGGAAGACCCCGCGTGGAAGTAACCAGCGCAGGGCCGGGACCAGCACGGCGACGGCGATCGCGGCCACGGCGGCGGCGAGCATGGTGATGTGCTGGGATGCCCAGCTCAACGCCGACACGCCGGCGGCCGCAGCGAGAGCGGCTGTCACTGATCCGTGCGTCGGCGGTGCGGAGGTCGGGTCATGCTGCACCGGGTCCAGTTGCCGGACGGCGGGCACCACGAGGCTGACGGCCAGCACCACGACCGGCACCAACCCGAGGAACACCCAGTGCCACGACAGCGCCTCGGTGACCACCCCGGCGGCGAGGGGACCGATCAGCGACGGCAACACCCACGCCGAAGCGAGCAAACCGAACACCGCGGGGCGGGCGCGCTCCGGATAGATCGCGGCGATCAGGACGTAACCTGCCACGGTCAGTGCCCCAGCGCCGAGACCCTGAAGCACGCGGCCGGCCAGTAGTTGCGCCATGCTGGTTGCAGTGCCCGCAACGAGCAGGCCGATGCCGAACAGCAACGGCGAGGTGATCAGCGGCACCCTCGGTCCGACCCGGTCAGACCAGCGCCCGCCGAGCACCGTGCCGAACACCGCGGCCGCCATGAACGACACGAACGGCCAGGCGTACAGCGGGATCGCACCGAGGTCGGCGACCAGCGCGGGCATCGCCGTCCCGACACCCATCG
>JALZDU010000095.1 GCA_030862405.1 Actinomycetota bacterium
CGCTTGACCGTAGAGAGCGGCGGCGCCGGAGGCGGCAGCCTCCAGCTCACCCAAGCTGATGATCTTCTGGCACCGAGCAGACAGCATGTCGTACGCCGTCTGGCCGTCCCCTCGAAGGTAGGCCGAAGAGTAGGACCGCACCGCGTCTTCCACAGCAGCCTTGGACCCGGAACTGCATGTGGTGAGCAGGACAAGGATGAAGACCGCGGCGGTGCAGTCACACCGGTAGTGCATACGCCTGTGATCCCTGTACCAGAACATGGCGCTGGCCTCCTACCGTTGATGCCCTTATCGCAAATAGCGGATGGCGCGTTATGCATGTCACAGCGGCTGTAGCCAGCGGGAGAGAACATCGGAAGACCGAAATATCCTGACAACGCGATCTGAGTCGCTGGGTGGCTTCACTTCGTCAAAGGGAGTCGTACGCCGCGGGGCAGGTCAGCAAGTTCGCCGTGCTGCTCGACGCGCTGGACGGCGTGGGGATCTTCGACGCCGAACGGGCCCCTGGCGTGGCTGGCCGGTCAGGAGACAGTCACCGTCACAAACTCAGGGCTGCTCGTGGCTTTACAGTGGAGTCGGTGATGAATCCGCCGGTGATGAATCCGCCGGTGGCGGCCGCTCCGCCGGTAATGGATCCGCCGGTGGTGGCGGCTCGGCCGGTAGTGGATCCGCCGGTGGTGGCGGCTCGGCCGGTAGTGGATCCGCCGGTGGTGGATCCGCCGGTAGTGGATCCGCCGGTGGCGGCGGCTCCGCCGGTGGTGAAGCCGCCGGTAGCGGCTCCGCCGGTCGCGGATTCGTCGGTAGCTCCGTCATCAGTGGCTGTGCGCGGTTGACCGCCTCGCAGTCATCTGAGATGACTAGATTCTCCCCTTCCGGGCCCGCGTTGACGACGTCCGGCTCGCAACCGATCCGATCGCCGTCCGCGTCGAGGCCGTAAAGGTCATCACCCACCACGTTGACCGGTCCCCGCACGTATGCGGGCCCGTTGCCGCCTCCGCCTTCGCAGTCCACCTCGCTGGCGATCGGGACGCAGGCACCCGAGTAGTTCGGGTCACACTCGGATAGGTCTTCCGGGCCTGCGTTGACGACGTCCGACTCGCAGCCGATCCCATTGCCGTCCGCGTCGAGGTCGTAAATGTCCTCGTCTACGACGTGGACGGGGCCCTGCACGTATGCGGGCCCGTTGCCGCCTCCGCGTTCGCAGTCCACGTCGTCGGCAATCGGGACGCAGCCACCCGAGTAGTGCGGGCTGCACTGGGATGCCGCTGGTTGTGCCTGTGCCGGCGGCGCTGGCGGTGATAGCGGTGATGTCAGTGACGGCGGCGGCGTTGTCGTGTAAGCGCCGGATGATGTTGTCTCGGACGGTGGGCCTTCCCCCGACGCGCATCCAGCCACGACAACCAGTGCGGCAATGGCGGCCCAATGCCACGGGCGTACTTGCTTCTTCGGTGGCCCTGTTATCCGCACACCGGGCAGGACTGGGACGGAAACACGAAATCCCATGATTTCCCTTTTTGGTCCCATGCTGGACCGTCACGGATTAAGTCGTAAACCCACGGCCGATCGTTACCTGCCCGTAAATTGCTGGCCTCAGACGCGTGGCCTTGTCACCACCACTTGCCATGCGCCATGGACCGCGGACTCTAAGGGCGCACTCCGGCGCAGCTCAGGAAGGCGGCCAGTAACCTGGAGGTGCCTCCTCACCGAGGTGTACCGCCCCGGGGCGACGGCTCCGGGGCTTCGGTGGGGAGTCGGTGAGGAGAGGGTTCCTGGTGGACGCTGAGGACGCGTCAGCGATCGGTGCGCGGGCTCGCAAGATTCGCACTCGTCGTGGGCTGAGTTTGGACGTGGCGGCCGGGCTGACGGGGATCAGCAAGCCGTACCTGTCCGCGCTGGAACGTGGACAGCGCGGATTCAACCGACGCGGCCTGGTTGAGGACCTTGCCAACGCGCTTGGTTGCTCGGTAGCGGACCTGACCGGGCAGCCCTACCTCCCACCGGACCGGGACAGTGCCCTTGCCAAGGCGGTGATCGCTCAGATCGAACGCGGGCTCAACGAGGCGACCCTCGACGATGTACCCGATCTACAGCCGCGCCCTCTGGATGTGCTCGACAACTGGGCGGGATCAGCTATGGAGTTGCGGGACACCGCCAGCTACCGGCTTTCGGGCGAGGGCATCGGTGATGCGCTGATCGAGTTACAGGTTCACTTGGCCACCAGCGACGGCCGCGATCGGCTGCGCGCGGCTGGCCTCCTTACTCAGACCGCCTATCACGCGTTCGTCCTGGCAACCACTTTCGGTTATCTGCATCTTGCGCAGCTGGCGGCACAGCGTTCCTTTGAAGCCGCCCGGATAGCGGAGCGGCCCGAACTGGAGGCGTTCGCCATGTTCGCCCGGGCGCCTTCGGTGGCGCGCATCGGCGGCCGGCACCGCGCGATGCGCATGCTTGACCGCGCACTCGATAGCGCGCAACACCTGACCGCCATCCGGGACGGCAATACCCTCGGCGCAGAAACGTTCGGCCTGCTGCATCTCATGGGCGCCCATTTTGCGGCCCGAAACAGTGATGCCGAAGCCGCTGTTGATCACCTCGACGAGGCCGCCCGGGTCGCTGTGCTTACTGGTGAGCGGAACGGGTTACAACAGCACTTTGGACCCACCAACGT
>JALZDU010000138.1 GCA_030862405.1 Actinomycetota bacterium
CGACTGCCGCCTTTACGAAGTCCGCGCATGAGGCGCTACCGCAGGTGACGCAGGCGCTCGCGACGTATCCAGTTCTCACCGGGGAGATGACTCCGGTAAGCGCTACCGTCCTCGCCGGGCGGGTCACGCAGTTATGGGAGCTCTGGCACGGAACCAAGCGGCAGCGCACCGCGATCGCCAGCTTTCTGCCGGATCTTCTATGGGATGCGCAGATCGCGACTCGGTTACTGGACGGGGCGAATCGCCGCGACGCACAGCGCAGCCTCGCGCAGACCTACCATCTGACGCAGTTGTTTCTGTGCTTCCAGCCGGTGCCGGAACTCATTTACGCAACGGGGGATAGAGCCATCATCGCGGCTCAGGAGGCTGATGACCCCCATGCAATCGCGGTTGCAGCATGGTATCTCAATCACATTTTCCGATCTGCCGGACAGCAGTACGAAGCCCGCGTCCAGCTCATCACCGACACGGCTCAGTTGCTCCGGCCGGACGCCGCTACCGAGGACCGCGCATTGTGGGGTCTGCTCCAGCTGGCCGCTGCCCTCAGCTACGCGAAGATCGGCCAGGAAGGTGACGCGTGGCACTACTGGGATGCTGCACACCGAGCCGCGCGTGCGCTACCAGACGGCTACGTGCATCCCCATCTGATCTTCGGTACCGGCATGGTGGACGCCTACGCCATCACGCTGCACACCGACTTGATGCATGGCCGCGAGGCGATCCGCGCCGCTAACCGTTTGGACCTTGGCGCCATGCCATCCGCCACGCGGCGCAGCGTCCATTCCATCGAGACGGCGCGCGCCTATTACCTGCGGCGCGAACCGGTCGCTACGGTGCACCTGCTCCGAAAGGCATACGACGAGAGCCCGGACACCGCGCGGTTCAACGTGTTTGCTCGTTCGTCGGTGACAGAATTGCGACACCGCGGCGGCAACACCATACGGGCCGACGTGGACGACCTCGCCCGCAAGCTTGATCTCGTGAGCTGAAGGGGTACAGACCGTACCTCTGACCGCACCCGGTTGCGCCGTACCCGTCGGGGTCGATCTGCGCCCTTAGCGTTTCTCCCCGCCACCAAGGGATGAGGAATCCCGCCCAACTCTGCGGCACGGTGGCGTCAGACCGCCCGGCTCGGATACCCCTGATCTCCGAGCCGGGCGGTAGCGGACTTGAGAGGGAGCGCCACCATTGGTGTCCACGCCGTACCCGAGACCTCAATCGTTTGTTTGGTTCCCGCTTGCCGGGCAGCGGCACGCCATCGACCGACGAGACCGAAACGTGCCGATGGGCGTGCCGATGAGGTGCCTATGCGGCGCCACCCACCCACGCGAGTCGGACGGCGATCTCGAATGGACGCTCTGGCCTACCTGTGATGCGTGCTGGGAGGAGACATGCAAAATCGTCGGGCTTCGTCCGCGCCGATAGGTCATCTGATGGGTTGCCGCAGCAGGACAGGTTGGCGGAGGCGGACGGGAATCGAACCCGCCTGGTCGAGGTACTCGACCACGTCGGTTTTGAAGACCGCGGGGGCCACCAGGCACCCTGACGCCTCCGTGCACAATCTACCAGGCGAAACGGCGCTTTCAAGATCGGTACCGAGCGCGCCCAGCGCCGTTGTAGCCCTGTTCTAGCCCCGTAGCCGGGAGAGGAGCCCCCGGCGTCGGGATGGGACGTCCAGCCAAGGTGGGTGGTAGCCGGTCGCGCTGTAGCCAGAAATGATCATGACGCCGTACCGTCCGGTCAACGGTCGCGCTACTGTGACCCGTCACACCACCGAGGGAAGCAATCACTATAGGGTACGGACACGCCGACAAGATCGCCAGGGTGATCACAGCTCGTGCTGCGGCGGCAGGACCCGCCATCGACCCCGCGCTGTACCGGCGGGACGACGTGCGTCGGGTCCTGGCCCGGTCCTGGCCAGGCACGACATCGCGCCCTGTCCTGGCTCTGACCCGATTCCGCTAGTAACTTTGGGAGTGGATCTTGCCTTGATTTGTTGATCTTCTCGGGGTTGGTTTTCGTCGTGTGGGCAGGCCGAAGGCCCGAGTGTCGCCTCGGGTGGGCGGGGTTCCGATGTGCGTCGGGGTCGTTTGGCCTGGTCAGGAAGTTGCGGGGAGGCGACGTATGCGGGCGAGGACCACGTCGAGCAGGTAGTGCCCCGGTGGTAGGCGCAGCTTGAGCGCACCGGCGTGGCGGACCAGCCGGGCGGGCACCCGGATCAGCCGGTGGCCCACGGTGGCGATCATGGCCTGGCCGTCGCGGACGCCCCAGCCGGCCAGCCGACCGTCGGGTCCGGGAGTGGCGGTGAGCTGGTGCAGCCAGCCGGCGATGCTGACCGCGAGCAGCGCACCCCACATCCACGCCTTGTTGACCTGCGGATACCCGGTGGGGAGATGACGAAGCGCGGCGCCGAGCTTCGAGTCCCGAAAGATGTTCTCGATCTGAGTCCGGTGTCGGTACCAGTGCTCCACGGCGGCGGCTTTGTCCGGTGTGGACACCTCCAGGTTGGTCACGATGAACGAGTAGCCGTAGACCGCGTCGGCGTCGGCGAGCTCGGTGATGGGCAGGGCGCGCTGGTCGGGGTGCAGGGTGCGGC
>JALZDU010000161.1 GCA_030862405.1 Actinomycetota bacterium
TGCACGACCTCACCTGCTCGATCGGCGCCGACCTCGTCGCGGTGGCCGCGGTGGCCCGCCGGGCAGTCGAGTCCGACCTGGACGCCGTCCGGCTGGCGATGGCCGCGCACAACCTTCCCGGTGTCCCGCTGGTGCGGGCCGACGCGCTGCGGCCGGCGAGCCGCGGCGCGGTGCTGCTCGCCGACCCGGCCCGACGCGACGACGCGGGACGCCGGCGCTGGCGCCCGTCGGACTTCTGCCCACCGCTGGACGAGCTGGTGGCTGCCGCCGGGAGGCACGACCTGGTGCTCAAGGCGGCACCGGGCCTGGACCGCGAGGCGGTGCCCTGGGCGGCCGAGGTGGAGCTGGTCTCACTGGACGGCGGGGTGCGGGAGGCCACGTTGTGGTCCCCCGGGCTGGCGACCCCCGGGGTGCGGCGGCGCGCCACCGTGCTGTCCTCGACCGGTCCCGCCTGGACGGTCACCGATGCGGAACCCGGCGACACCCCGGTGCGGGAGCCGGGGGAGTGGCTCGTCGATCCGGACGGCGCGGTGGTGCGCGCCGGGCTGGTGCGGCACTACGCCGCTCGCCACGGGCTGGCCCAGCTCGATCCCCGGATCGCCTACCTCACCGGCGACACGCCCCCACCGGGCATCCGGGCGTTCCGGGTGCTTGAGCACGGCCGCTACACCGAGAAGGCGCTGCGGTCCGCGCTGCGCGGCCACGACGTGGGTGCCGTCGAGATCCTGGTGCGCGGGTTGGACGTCGATCCGAACGCGCTGCGCCCCCGGCTGCGCCTGCGGGGGAGCACCTCGCTCACCGTCGTGTTGACCCGGATCGGTCGCGCCCCGACCGCGTTCCTCTGTCGCGCGGAGCGGACGCCACCGAAGCCGTGACCCCGGCCCGGAACCGTCGACGTCGAGGAGCCTACTCTCAACGCACGCAACGTCCTTCCCGTCGCGCCGCTTTGCAGGTAGTGTTTGGACATGATGTCCACTCGACGTACCGGCGTAGCCATATATACGTGTGACAGGACTGCGTTTAGCTCCCTAGATGCAGCGGCCTTTGCTGGTGGCCGTTCTGGAGATCCTGTTACGGCCTCCAGCATGTTCAAGGTCCGATTGATGGCAGTTGCAAGATTAGTCGCAGTTGATTTCACAGGCTTCTCGGACCTCTCTCCAATGTCTGTACTTTTCGGAGGTTTGAAGTTAGCGCTCGAAGACCGTGAGGTGACGGTATGCGGTATCGGAACTGACGCGCCACCATTGGAGAGTATAGCAGTTACAGACAGTGAACGTGACGCTGTACATAGCGCTATGAGAGAGGGAAGGGTAAAGTTCTTCGGTTCTAGGACCGAATTCCTGAATTGGGAAGGTCTGCGGGAGTATGTCTAGTGCGACCATTTCTTCTGATCGAGATCAGTTCCTCCTGAGCCTTGCGATTGAACTCGCTAGGTCTTCATACTTCATGGACGCAGTACCCATCGGTACTGTGTTAGCTGACGAAAAATCGATTATCAGTATGGGGGTTAACAGTCGCGTACAGAACGGAAGCATGGTCATGCACGCGGAGACCAAGGCGATCGAGAATGCTGGCCGACGAGCGGTTGAACGCCTTCGAAACAGTACCGCCTACTGCACTCTTTCCCCGTGCGCTATGTGCGCAGGCGCCTTCACCCTTTACTGCATCAAGCGAGTCGTAATTGCTGATCGTAAGAATTTCAAAGGTTTCACGGGCGTTCTTCGGGAAGCCGGAATCGAAGTAGACTTCTGTGATCGAAGTGATGCGTACGAACTACTTCGAGATTTTAGGACCAAGAACCCCAAGCTCTGGGACGAAGATAACGGGTCAAGGTAGCTTTGTCCACTGCATGGTCGGTTGTCCTAAGAGTCGGCGCGTTCCTACGGCGCGCTGCTCTCTGTACGCGTTCGAGAGAAATTTATCGGAAAGTCATGCATCGGGGATTGCATCAATCGGAAGATGAACGGCGACGTCATGTTGCCAGTATGAAAACCGTGGTATGTGACCCCGAGCTTGAGAAAGTTCATCAGTGGATACACACAAATCTCATCATCCTCGATGCCAAGTCCCAGGCGATTCTGAGCCTCTATTCCATTGTTCTTGCTGCACTCACCATCTTGTACTCAACTTTAGACGGTACAACTCCAGCCTTTGTCGTGGCTGCGATCCTTCTCGCCTTTGCTCTTATCACCTGGGCACTAGTACCTCTGGCTAGGATCTCGTTCGTTTACTGGAGCACAACTGAAGACTTCCAGAATATAGATGCTATGCTACATGATCTACTCAAATTGCGCGATGTTAGAACTTTGATCGTGCGAAGGTCTCTGATGAAAGGAGGCGTTGCAATGATCCCTATTGCAGTGGTGTTTGCTTGGCAATTAGCACAACGGATCTAGGAGCATATGCTGTGTTAAGGAGTACTGTGCAAAGCCCCTCCGTCGTACTGCTGGGAGAAATGGCAGTGGACGCTCTGCTTCGCGTTGACCTTGACGGGGCCTCTGGGTCGCGAACGTTCGAACGGCAAGATCTGGAGGCCGAAGCGTGGTCGCAGTTGCTGGCCGAAAAGTTGCAGCATGGCCAGCCAACATTCCATTCCGGTGGAACGGTCGCAAACTTCTTGGCATCGTTTCTCAAAGCGGCTGGCTCTTCAATCTCTGCTACCTTCTGCTCGGTGGAGCAGCCAACTCGGGGAAAGCTCCGTCCACCTTATTGGTGGCGGGGATTTAATCTTTCGAGAGCAGTCCTGGCGGCGAGATCGGTAAGGGTGTTAGGAGCTGATTGCTCGGACCTCTTTCCTGAACTACCTTCTGCGGTTGCCCAGTACAGCGCCGATGGTTCTGTCCACTGTCTTACGGCGAACTCGCAAAGCCCCAACCCGAACCCCAACAGGCCAACTGGCGATTTGCTGGTTATAAGGACTGATCACCTCAGCTTAGTCGAGCGCAGTTGGTCACAGACGTTCGGCGCGGTCGGGCTCATGCTTGCGGATGACGACGCCGGGTTCGAGCACATCGAGGACGTTCTGAACCATGGGCACACCGGCTGGGTCTTCGGTCGTCGCGATCAGATTGAGGCGGTACTTGATCGGACTTCTTCATGCATCACTGAGAAGTGCTGGTTTGTGGGAACGGATGGCTCATCATCTTGCCTTGCGCTAGCTCCTGGGCAGGAGCCCCGCGAGTTGAGTGTCCCTCCCGCCGAATTGGTTGTAAGTGATCTAGGCGCTGGTGATGCGTACGCTGGCGGGTTCTTCGGAGCTGTCATGAATGCAAGTGATCTCGCCACTGCACATCGCTCTGGATGTGCGGCCGCGGCACGAGTGCTTGGCACTCCCGGTGCTCAATGTGAGCCTCTATTAAATCTCAACGGCCTCATCCCCATCTCTGTAGACAGAGTCAGTTCTCGGTCAGACGAGGGACGGATCTTCTACGATGTCCGGTGCTCGCCGGGGATTAGTCTGGTGACTGGGGGTCAAACTGGGATCGACAGCATCGCGCTTGATGAATCATCGCGAGTCGGCTTGCCGACTCACGCAATTCTTCCGATGGGGCTGCGACGGGAAGATGGTGTCGCCGACCGGGTCGAGTTGGAGCGTGGCGGTGCTGTCCGAGTGCATGAGTTGGGCTCTTCAAGTTTCCGGTACCGCACGTGGGCGAGCGTCTATACGGCGGACGTCGTTGTTCTCTTGGATCCGGCATCAGGCGAAGGCTCGCGCGAGACGCGCATTGCGGCGCGGCACTTCAATCGTCCTCTTCTGGATCTTACGGACATGAGCATCACTACCGACGAGCTTGTCAACTGGCTGCTCAGAGAGAGTGCTCGGGTGGTTCTAGTAGCTGGCAACCGGGCGAGCCTGCTAGAGCAGAGCGCCGACTTTGCGCAGGCTACGCGCGAGCGCATACAAGGTGTGATCGAAGGTATCTGCAATGTTAATTCGCAACGGTACGGGCAAGCAGGGGTTATCGCATCACTAGCCGAATCGGAGCGATTGGCCGTTCCCGCGCGTCTTAATGGCATTCCTCACGTCAAATCTGCGATCGATCTGCTGGCCCCAGTCGAGATTTTCAATCTTTCGGCGCGAGATTGCGCTCGTGCACTGGCCCTAGGCGTTGTCGATACTGCGATCACGTGGCCAAGCTTGCTGGACTTGGGTACCAGCGACACCACGATTCGCTCTTTGGGAGCGTTTCCGATTCATTACGGTGTCTTGCCCCGACTGCAGATGTCGGCAATCATACCAAAGACCTACGTGGTTCAGTATCGAGAAGCCTTCTGGGGGCAGATGAGTGAACCAGAAGAGCTAATGGTAGTGGCTGTAAACGATGGTAATAGCGAGGAGTGGCTTCGTGCCGGAGTCGCCGACGCCGCGTTCGATACGTATCGGACTGGTTCGTCTGCCACCCGTTACGGTCTCCACGACTTCTTCCCTGCCCACTGGGAGTCGGTTAGCATATTGCAGAGTACGAAAGGGTGATGTTGGTGGCCGACGAACCGTGTACCGAAGGTCTCGATAACATCAAAGCGGATTTAGCTATGACCTACAAGAACTTGTTAATGCGGGTCGCGAGTGCGCCAATTGTTCCGTCAGTCACATCAAAGTTGTCTATCGGCTCGGCGTGGGGTACTACTTCTCGTGCCTTCCGTGAGATCTTGGGTACGTCCATTTCGGTTCGTGGACCGGCATGCAGGCTTGTCAGCGAGGTCCGGCCGCTCAACAATGAGTATGCACTCGTGTCAAGTGCGTGGATTATTCTCGGTCGTAACGATGTAGAGTCATTGAATATGTACAACTCTCGCGGGCAGGAGTTCTCGATGGATGGTTTTACGCTATCAGGCGCGTTCGGGCACCGGCTCCGAAGCAGCGGAGGTGACCAGATCGAGGCTGTCGTGCGGGTACTTCGGGAAGATCAGAGCACTCGGCGGGCTGTTGCGTACATCGGTAGGAATGAGGATCTCCTGAATGAGACCCGGGATTTTCCATGTGGAAGTGTTATCCAGTTCTTTGTTCGGCAATCGAAACTCGATGTCGTCGTGTACATGAGGTCTCAATCACTGTTCGGAGTTTTCCCATATGATCTTGTTAACTTCCGGTACCTGCAAGAGTATGTTGGTTGGCGTATAGGCGCTTCGATTGGTACGACTTACTTCACCTTCGGTTCGTTGCATGTATACGAGGACGAGATGGCGCGTATTGATGCTTTTGTCCAAGAAAGGACTACGAGATTTGTAAAGTTAACTCCGATACGCTGGGATTCGCTGTCGACGCTATACGCCGAGTGGACCGGAGATCGAGACGGTGTGTTTCGCCTGAGGGATTACGCTCGTCAAGCGCGCTAGCGGTCAGACGGTGTCGCTGATGTAATACTACCGCGACCAGGTCGTCGCTGATGTCCAGGTCGTCGGCGCGTATCACGAAGTCGGCCGCATTACCGAGGCGACGTCCTCGAGAAACGGCTACGGCCAGTTACCCGACAACGCGAGTGCCATCTGCACGTTAATGACGCGCACCATCGTCCGCGGCATCGAGCTCGCGCAGCCACGGACCGTGGTGCAAGCCGTGCACAGCAGCAGCTCGTCGGTGAATCCCGCTTGTCGGAGCAGCCCGTCCAGTTCGGCCGACGCGAGTTCTCTGGCGTGGAACGGGTTCAGTGGCGCAGGGTCACCGGTGCGGGGGCGGCTCGCAGCAGGTCGGCCATCAACGCCACCGCGCCGCGGGCGTGCACCGGCCCCTCGGGCGCGGGAAGCTCGCCGGCCCGCCCGCCCAGCCCGTCCGTGGCGTGCCAGTGCGCG
>JALZDU010000169.1 GCA_030862405.1 Actinomycetota bacterium
CAGCTCGCCGAGCTGAACACCTTGGCCGGATGGTGCTGCTACGACAGCGGGCTACCTCGCCGCGCGCGGTGGCACTACCGGCAAGCCATCGACCACGCCACTGCCGCCCGTGACGTCTACCAGCTCGTAGACGTGCTGCAATACGTTGGCATCCTCGAACGGGCCGCTGGGCACCCGAACGATGCCGTGAAGTTCTACCAGCTCGCGGGCGTGCGTCTCGGTACGACCGGCGATCCCGGGCTGATCGCGTGGGGGGACGGGTTGTCCGCCCTGGCGCTGGCCAACATGGGCCACCCGCAGGCCACCGAACACCTGACCCGAGCACGGGAGGGCTGGCAGCCGTCCAACCTGTTGGAGCGCGCTGACATGGACTACCAGAGTGCGCTGGTACAGGTGGAACTGGGCAACCTGGACGCTGCGGAGCGGTTCGTGGCCTCGATCAACGGGGTAGGCCGACACCGCCCGGTCGGCACCTTCGCTGGAATCCTCCGCGCGACGATCTATGTGCAGGCTGGGGAACCGCGCGGACTGGGCATGGCCAAGGCGGCGATCGACGCCACCGCTCCCCTGCACTCAGTGCGTGCCCAGGAACGGCTCGAACCGCTGGCCGACGCGCTGGACGCCCGGACCAGTGACGACGCCCGAGAACTGGCGCACCGGGCGCGTCAGATCGCAGCCGCGCGAGCGTAGCTGCCTGCACGCATAGGGCCGCTTCCGGCAGACCCCTGGACCGGGCTGATCGGGCTGCTCGGGCTACGTCAGGTCGTCGGGATGGCGTAGTTGCTCGTGTACGTCGGATGTGAGCGGATCCCTCGGTAGACTGGTCGCGAGCTAGATCCCGAACCCGACATAACAGTCGATGGCGTCGGCTGAAACTTCAGGCTCGCGAGCAACCTTGCGAGCGTCGTCGTCGTGATGTGGTACTTAGCAACGAGATCATCTAGCGGAACGACGACGGAGGTGTCGAGCAACTCGATTCCGACTACCACCCCGAGGGCGTCTAGATCAACATTGATGTCCTCCGAGTACTCCTCCGTTCGGGCGACCCTGGCGTCGCTGAACCCGACGTACGCGGCACCGATCTCCGTGTCTACCTCCACAGTGATGGTCAGCTCAGTCATCCTCGCCCTCCCACATCACGGTAGTGACCAGCTTCTCGGTGGCTGTGTCAACGTCGGGAGCAACTCCGACCTTGAGTATCCGCCCGTTGACAAGTGCCCTGTACTGGGTCTTCTTGCTGGTCTCGAACCTGGACATCGGATTTTGAAGACACTGTGTCACGTCTTGGGGACTGACGTTGCGTTGCCGCATCCGTGTTCGCGCGTGCCGCGCGTAACGAATATGCATCAGCGGTCACGCGCTGCTGGAAGGTGTAAGATCAACCACGAAGGGTAACGCCTTGGCCTGTTGGCCACTGAGCGTGACTGTCACGACGTACCGACCGGTCTCGGGGAGGGGTACCGTCACACCCCTGACGAAGATCACGGCGACCTGGCCGTCAAGGACGGTGGCTTGTTCGTTACGAGCGGCGATCCCAGTGAACTCGATGGTGAACTGCCCACTCGGTGGCTGGACCCGGACATTGAAGTCCGCAGGTCCCTCCTGCTCGTCGAGTAGAACCCGAGCCGCGACAAACACCTGTTGGGCCGCCCATGGGGACGACGCCTGGACGCGATCGAAGCTCGCCCCGACGACCGTCAGGAGCCCTGATGGATCGACGCGCGCGTACTCAGCGAGCAGTGCGTAGTCCAAGGTCGCCACGCTGTTTGTCTCCTGATGGTGGGGGCGTCTGGGCGGGGGACGCACTGCGGTGATCATACCGACAGCGGCGTGGTCGGCGACGTGACCAGCGACACTCTTGTCACTGGTGGAACCGTCGATGACCTGCGGTTTTGTGTCAGACCCACCCGCTACTGTGGACATGACAGAGCAATAAAGGGTGACCCCCGCGAGGCTGGCACCTCCGGGGGTCTGGACCAAGAGGGTGCTACCTCGATGGCCGTTTTGAACGTACCACCGCGCCGTGGTGTCGGGCAGGTCGCCGCGCTGCTCGACAGCCCGGAGATCACACGTCTGATCGCCGATCTTCAGGAGACTCGCTGGACGGGTCGTCCGGGCTACCCGATCCGGGCGATGGTCGGACTCGCGCTCGTCAAGTCCATCTACGTCTTGCCGACGTGGAGCCGCACCGTCCGGCTGGTTGCCGAGCACGCCGCCCTACGCGCGGCCATCGGTGACGCACCGTCCGTCCACGCGGCGTACCGGTTCACGGTGAAGCTGCGCGAGCACGGCGACATGCTCACGGCCTGCATCGATCGGGTGCTCACTGCCCTACAAGAGCGGCTGCCCGACATGGCTTCGGACCTGGCCATCGACGGGTCAGACCTGCCCGCCTACGCCAACGGTCATCGGGACCTACCCAACGGCAAGCCCCGGGAGCGCTACGCCGACCCGGACGCGTCGTGGGGTCACCGCTCGGCGATCTCCACCCGCAAGGGTGGCGGGTTCTACGGCTATAAGGTCCACGCCGCCGTGTGCACCCACACCGGACTTCCGGTGGCCTGGCAGGTCCAGTCGGCCTGCGATTCGGAGCATGAGCACATGCCGTCTCTGCTCGACACCGCGCTGCGGCGTGGGTTCACCCCCGGTACGTGCGCGTTGGACAAGGGGTACGACGGGTCCGCCTAAGGCCGCTTGTGGCGGTCCTGGCG
>JALZDU010000175.1 GCA_030862405.1 Actinomycetota bacterium
GCGGGTGGGGGTGGAGGACAATTTCTTCGAGTTGGGTGGGGACTCAATCCTGAGCATCCAGGTGGTGTCCCGTGTCCGCCAGGCGGGGCTGTGGCTCACAACCAAAGACATTTTCCTACACCGGACCATCGCGTCGCTTGCGTCGATCGTCACGGCGATAGAGACCGGCGGCGCTGACAGGCGGGAATCAGTTGTCGGAGCTGTGCCGCTTACCCCGATCCAGTGCTGGGGCCTTCAGACACACCGGGCCAACCCACACCACTTCAACCAAACCATCCTTGTGGAGCTGACCGACGAACTGGACGAGTGGGCACTCCAGCGGGCTCTCGATGCGTTGCTGGTGCACCACGACGCACTGCGGATGCGGTTTGAGTACGTCGACGGCCAGTGGCGGCAGCACAATGCTCCTGTGGAGCCCGTAAAAATAGTCCAACGGTGTGACTTGTCCGATCTGGACTCGGTGGAACAGTCTGCGGTCATGGAAAAGATCGCCGATGATGTCCACGCGAGCTTTGACCTAGGGCGCCCTCCCCTGCTGAAGGCAGCACTGTTCGACCTTGGTGCGGGTCAGCGGCCGTACCTATTGCTCGTTGCGCACCACCTCGTAGTCGACGGCGTCTCGTGGCGCATCCTGCTCGACGACCTCGACACGGCATACCAGCAGGCGGTGCGCGGCGAAACGATCGATCTAGGTCTCAAGACCACATCGTTCCGAGATTGGGCGCAGCGGCTGAGCGAGTACGTGGCCTCCGGGGGGCTTGACCACGAGCTCGACTACTGGGTATCCGCGCTGGATGCCGGTAAACTGCGGGTGGATAACGCACAACCGGAGCCAGAGGGTTTGGACAGGACGGTCCCTGTGCTACTGAGCAGGGAGGAAACCGATGCATTACTCCACGGCGCGCCGACCGTCTACCGCACGGGGATCAACGATGTCCTGCTCGCGGCTCTAGCCTGGGCATTATCACGGTCGACCGGGCGAGACCGAGTGTCAATTGATCTGGAAGGTCACGGCCGGGAAGAGATCCTCGAGGGCATCGATCTCTCTCGTACCGTCGGGTGGTTCACCAGCATGTTCCCGGTCGCGCTTGATGTAATGACCGATGATGAGCCGAACTGGCGCGATCTAATCAAATCGGTGCGGAGGCAACTACGGGCACTTCCCGACGGTTTTGGCTTCGGGGCCTTGCGTTATCTGGGTTCCCCGAAGACGCGTGAACGGCTGTCCGCCAACGGACCAGGGCCGCAGATCTCTTTCAACTACCTCGGCCAATGGGACACAGTGTTACAAGACGCAGATCGCAGCCTTTACTGGGCTTTGTGTCCCCCCATCGGGCAAGGGGATGATCCCGACAATGGCAACGACCACCTGTTGGATATTGTCGGCGCGGTCTCGGGCGGACAGCTTGGGTTTTCTTGGCGCTACCAGCCCGATCTAAAGTGGCCCACTGTGCAGTCCGCCGCCGACGATTTCGTCGATGCTCTTCGGCGTATCGCCCGGGACTGTCGGGAGGTCATGTGATTCTGAGACGTGCAGCCCGGACCCGTGCACCCCGGGCAAACCCGATGATTGCTTCATTGTCCCGCAACCGCAACTACCGACTGCTATGGGTTAGCCAGGCGCTCTCGGAGTTCGGTGGCAATGCAGTGGGAATCGCCTTCCCCCTCCTGGTGCTCGCGATCACTGACTCGCCGGCAACGGTTGGGCTTGTGCTCGGGACCGGCGCTGCGGCGTCGCTGTTGATCGGCTTGCCTGGGGGAGCGCTCGTGGACCGCTGGAACCGCAAAAGGATCATGCTCAGTTGCGAGGCGGCAGGCGTGATTGCGTCCTTCAGCCTCGTCGTAGCACTGTGGTCGGGCGTGGCGAGTGTGGCTCACATGGTAGTGGCGGCCATCGTATTCGGTATAGCCGGTGGAATGTTCGTGCCGGCGGAAATGGCGTGCCTGCCGAATCTGGTGCCGGACGAGCAGCTATCGACGGCTGTGTCGATGAACGCGGCACGTAGCAACCTGGCAGCGCTGTCAGGCACTGCGGTAGGTGGGTTCTTACTCGCTATAGGGAGATTTGTGCCGTTCGCGATGGACGTGTTGACCGGCATCGCGGGGTTCTTCGCGCTGCTGTTCCTCCGTGTACCGCCGCGGGCGGTGTCTCCGGACC
>JALZDU010000438.1 GCA_030862405.1 Actinomycetota bacterium
CAGCCCGACCACCATCAGGCCGGATGCGGCGCAGTCCTTGAGCGTGCGCACCAGATTGGTGGCCCGGGCCACCGGTAGGCGCGCAGCGGTGCCTGCCGAGGTCCGCCACGCCACCGCGGTCATCCCCGCCGAGCGTCGCTGCGGCACCAGCAGTCCGTGCGCGCCAAATGCAGCGGCCGAACGGACCACGGCGCCCAAGTTGCGGGGGTCCGTCACGCCGTCCAGCGCGACGAGCAGCGGCGGCGTCCCTGAATCCAGCGCTGCGGCCAGCACATCCTCAGGACGGGCGTACTCGTACGGCTGGACCTGTAGCGCCACTCCTTGGTGCAGCGCACCCCCGGCGAGCCGGTCGAGATCGGCCCTTGGTACCTCGAGAATGGACAGACCGGCGTCGGCGGCCAACCGTACGGACTCGCTGATCCGGTCGTCGGTGTCCACTCCGATGGCGACGTGCAGTGCGGTGGCGGGCACGCCGGCGCGCAGGCATTCCAATACCGGGTTGCGACCGAGTACGGTCTCGCCCGGCTCGGTGCCGGTTCGACGGCGGGCTCGGGCGGCCTGGTTGGCGGGACCAGCCCCCCGCTGAGCGGGTTGACGCTGGACTGATTGGCCTTGGGCTGATTGGCCTTGGGCTGGTTGGCCTTGAGCAGGGCGGCGTGGACGTTGGGCCGGATGGCCAGTTCGCAGTTCGGCGGGCGGCGTCGCGCCGCGGCCACGCAACCCCTTGGACTTCTGCCCGCCGGAGCCCACGACGGCGCCCTTCTTGGTGCCCGGCTTGCGCATCGCTCCCCTGCGCTGGGAATTACCCGCCATGACTCAGCTCCCCTTGACGGTCCACACCGGGCCGTCGGGAGTGTCCTCGACGGCGATCCCGGCAGCGAGCAGCTGGTCGCGCACGGCGTCGGCCGTAGTGTAGTCACGACGGGCCCGAGCCTCGGCGCGCTCGGCGAGCAACCGGTCCACCAGGACCGCCAGGGCCCCCGACGTAGCATCCACTTCCGACGTCGAGCGCCACTGATCGGCCAGCGGGTCCAAGCCGAGCACTCCGGCCATCGCCCGTACCGAACCGGTGGCCGCCATCGCCGCCGCGTGGTTCCCCGCGTCCAATGCGGCGTTGCCCTGGTGCACGGTGGTATGGATCGCGGCCAGCGCTGCCGGGGTGCCGAGGTCGTCGTCCATCGCCGCGGCGAAGTCAGCGCTCCAGGTGCCAGGCTCTGGTACCCCGCACCGCTCCCGCACCCGGTGCACGAACGACTCGATCCGCCGGTAGGCGGCCACCGCCTCGTCCAGCGCGCCGTCGGAGTACTCGATGGCAGAGCGGTAATGCGCGCTGATCAGGTAATAGCGCAACTCCACGGCACGGACCCGGCGCAGGGTGGCCGGGACGGACAGCGTGTTGCCCAGCGATTTGGACATCTTCTCGCCGGACAGCGTCACCCAGCCGTTGTGCAACCAGTACCGGGCGAACCTGTCACCGGCGGCCCGAGATTGCGCCCGCTCGTTTTCGTGATGCGGAAAGACCAGATCCAAGCCGCCACCGTGGATATCGAACTCCGAGCCGAGGTACGTGGTAGCCATGGCGGAGCACTCCAGGTGCCAGCCAGGACGGCCCGGCCCCCACGGCGTCGACCAGCACGGTTCGCCGGGCTTGGCTGCCTTCCACAGTGAGAAGTCCCGGGGATCACGCTTGCCCGATGTTGCGGGTTCACCCTGGCAGACATCGTCGAGACGCTGTCCGGACAGCGCACCGTAGTCATCGAAGTCGGCTACCGCGAAGTAGACATCGCCATCCGCGGCGTAGGCGTGCCCCCGGTCGATCAGCCGTGCCATCAGCTCGACCATCTGCGGAACGTGGCCGGTAGCGCGCGGTAGTGCCGACGGCGGCAGGCAGCCCAGCGCGGTGTAAGCATCCTCGAACGCCCGTTCGTGGATGTACGCCCACTCCCACCACGGCCGTCCCGCCTCGGCGGACCTGGCAAGGATCTTGTCGTCGATATCGGTGACGTTGCGCACCAGCAGCACGTCGTGGCCGGTGGCCATCAGCCAGCGACGCAGCACGTCGTAGTTCAACGCTGATCGCACGTGCCCGATGTGCGGGACGCCCTGCACGGTGGCCCCACATACGTAGATCGACGCCGTGCGGGGTCGCAGCGGGACGAATTCCCGCTGGCTGCGCGTCGCGGTGTCATACAGGTGCACGGAGGCGATGGTACGGGGCTGCCCCCGTACCCTCGCCTCCGTGC
>JALZDU010000249.1 GCA_030862405.1 Actinomycetota bacterium
CTGGCCACAGCATCGTGGTGCGCTCGCTGGTCCGGTTACGCAGTTCATCCTGCAGGTTGTGCGTCGGCGGCGGTCTTGGAGGACGCCCAGCGCTCGACGCGGACTGTCACACCGTTGAGCTGACGGAAGCGACAACGGGCGACCCATTGCCCGCTCTCGCGGGTGACTCGGATGCTTCCGTGCCTGCCCAAACCGAGGGGTGGACGGGCCATCACGCGCCTCCCAGACCGATCCCGACGAGGGTTTCCGTCGGGTTTCCGACAGGTATGATCTTGATAGACCATACCAGGAGACTCGGACAATGTTCTGAGCTGGGAGAATGGTGGGCCGCCTGGGGGTCGAACCCAGAACCCAAGGATTAAAAGTCCTTTGCTCTGCCAGTTGAGCTAACGGCCCCGCGCGCTGATGGTAGCCAATCCTGCATGGCGGCTGGCGGGAGGTGCGCCCCTGAAAGTCGGTCGGGGTGCCGTGCTGTCGAGTTCGCGGCAGGAGCCCGATTGGAGCACGTTGACTTGGGCGTTCGGCAGCTGACTGTGGCTACACGCGGTCGAGCGTAATGCCATCGTCGGCTCGCACGCCGCGGGCATAACGCGGACCGGGCTGGGTTCGACGGCGGTTTCGGCCTGCGGCTGACCCTCCCTGTATCCATCCTGACCCTGATCACGGCTGGCTGTATGGCAGCGCACGTCAGGTACTCGACTTTGGTGGAGCGCGGCCCCTAGCAGCCACGCCAGCTTGTCGTGTCCCAGGGTCTTCAGGGCAGCGCTCGCTGGCGTCTTGCTCGACGCGTACCACCTGAAATTCCCGGTGGCCCCGCTGCACTACCGTCCTCGAGCACTCCAGGTCGGCGGTCGGGGCAGGGTGTGGCACTCGTACCGCCAGCCGACGCCCTGAGCCGCCTGGCGGTACCGCTTTACCAGCGGGGCGCTGCGGCGCTGGGCCCCGCGAGAGGCGACCTAATCTTCGGGCAGGCCACGCGGCGAGGCCCACGAAATGACGACGGCACCCGCGGGGATACCCGCGCCGCGGAGTTTGATTAGCGCGCGGCGGTGCTGCGTGAGCGCTTCAACCGCGCCTTCTGGCTTCCTGACCGCGGCTGCTTTGCGCTGTGATGCCTTTGCGGCGCCGCGCGGGCTGGCGAACGGACGCTCAGGTGGCTAGATTGCCCTTGCTCCCGGCGTCCGGCAGCTGACGGATATCTGCGGGCAGCGCCTCGCCCACCTTGCCGATCAACCCGCCGGTGGTCGCCTCGTCGAGAACCTCAAGGTCCACACGCTGCCTCGATGGCGGTGAGTTAGCGAACGCGGCCAGCTCGCCTGTGTCCCGGTCAACTCACCGCAGGGGCGCGCTTACCTCGGAGCGATATCGGCGGCCACGAATTGCTCCGGCGCTGCGAGCAATAGCCGGCACGGCACGGAATAGGCAGTGCAGCTGCAGGCGCCGAACATCCCGGCTGCGGCAGTCAAAGGCAAATGGTGCTGTCAAAGTGGATGGCCGAACCGGCCGTGCAGACGGACGAAGCTAGCCCGGGTGAGGACGCGGCGACGCTGCAGACCGTCGTGGCAACGCTGGAACAGCACGACCTCCTCCCGCCCCCCAGGACCGATCGGTTGTACCAGGCGCCCGCCCATCCGAAGCTGCTCGATCAGCGGCGGCGGAACCTCCGGAAAGGCCGCCGAGACTACGACAGCATCGAAGGGAGCACGGCTGGGCACGCCGCAGCTGCCGTCTCCGGCCAGCAGCTCCACGTTATGGATTCCTTGCCTGGCAAGATTCTGCTCCGCTCGCCCGACCATGTCCGGCCACCGATCGATGGTGACGACATCAGCTGCCAGGTGGGCTAGCAGCGCGGTCTGGAACCCTAGACCTGTGCCGATCTCCAGCACGTGTTCCTTCCCCGCCAGGTCGAGACCCTCAAGCAGCCTGGCAGACAACGACGGTTGGGTTGTCACCTGTCCGTGGGGGATCGGGACGGGCTCGTCGTGGTAGGCCAGGGCAACATGCTCAACTGGCACAAATTCTGCCCGCGGGACCATCTCCATGACCCTGAGCATGCGCTCATCGCTGATGCCAGCCGCCCGGACCGCACGAACGAGGTCCTGAGCAGATTGAGCCCGGTTCATCCGTCGCTACCTTGAATCAGAGTCCATAGCCCACACATATCCCAGCAGGGCAATTCGACTCGCATGGGTAAGCAGATGGGAGGGCGACAACATTCAACGGCGGCAACGTGCCCGGCAAGCCCGCGACGACGAGAATGTGGCGCGGAGTAAGGAACAGGTGACGCTCGGTGCTTCCAAGGCACGTGAGCACCTGCCACACCGCGCCGACCAGGCCGGACGGCAGCGTGCTTCAGAACGGGGTAAACAGCGTTCAGAGGTGGATAAGTGCCCGTCACGCCGATAGGTACTATCCGAAGATCGTTCACTCTACACGTAGATCGGCCACTTGCGCCGGTGACGCGCATAGCGCCGGACCGCCGCCAAGATCCCTCTGGTAGGCATTACCGTAGCCCGGATCCCTGGCCCACCATGCAACGCGGCGCAGGGGATAAAGTCCTTTGCTCTGGCAGTTAAGCTAACGGCCCCGCGCAGATGCTAGCGGATCATTCTTCAGGCATCCGGAGAGCGAGGACCTCGACGAGCGCCGGACCCGACGGCGTCCCGTACTGCACAATGTCACCCACCTTGCTGCCCACGAGCGCACGACCGAGTGGGCTGTCGAGAGTCACGGCTCCGGCGTCGTCCTCGGTGGCCTCCTCCGGAATAGCAACCACACGCAATGTCGAGACGTCTCCGTCATCGAAGCGGAGCGTGACCTCCGCGCCATGTGGCAGCCGGCCGGCCGCCGGTTCGGGCACCCCGCCACGTGCGAGCAACCCGGTGATCTCCGCGATGCGATCGTCCAGCCACGCGAGGTCGTCGGCCTGCTCCAGCAGGTCGGCGTGATCGGCGCGGTCTCCGACGGTATCCCGCCCGCCGAGTTCGTCGGCAAGCGCCTTGCGTCGAGCCTGAAGCTGTGTCAGCTCCTCCTCGAGCCGCTGGCGGGTCCGGGCGATGGCGTTGCTGGTGTCGGCCATGACCTACTCCTCATCTCATCGCAGGCGGACAAGCCCCGCCCACCTTGGATGGAACCGGGGCTTCTGAGCATCGCCAACCAGTCTCCCTCGGCTTGCACGAGTGCACGAGTGGGCTGGTTCCGAAGGCCTCGAACAGCCGACACGTACCGGTCAATCCGGACCTACCTCCGCGTGGGCGCCGAAAGGATCTTGATGACTAGCCCCTCGGTGATCCGCAGCAGTGGTGTGTTCTGCTGTGCCCGCGCGACGATCTCCCGCGGGCTTAAACCCATGTCGTGGTAGAGCCTGACGATCTTCTCCTGCTGGGAACTCCACGAGCGCCGGATCGGTGCTGGGTTGCGCGCCTCGCCCGGACGCAGCACGGGTGCGGCGGGGGCCGGGATGCGGGGACCGTGGTTCAGACCCAGGCTGGTGTCCTTCTTGCTGAACTCGCCGGCCTCGCCGCGCCGTCTGATCTCGTCGGCATCGGCGATGATGAAATGGTCAGCGCTCTTGTTCACTCCGATCGCGGTGATCGCCACCCCGCGATGGTGCAACGCCTGGCAGGGCTTCCTGGTGCAGTACCGGTAACCGAGCGCGGCTCGCTCCTCGGGAAGCGTGTCACCGCATTCAATACATGCGACTGTTTCAGCCAATTTTCCAACCACCTCAATACGTACAACGCCTGAGTGTGGCCGGCTCTTCCGCGGCGGGGCTGGCTCGTACACCGCCTATGTTGGCGGCGCCTCAACCTGCCGCACCAAGATGACTCGTGAGATCACCCGCCAGGTCGGGTCTACCGGGTGCGTCGACGGGGTAGACCGATGTGACGTCATGCCGTCCGAGTGGGAGGAGATGACAGTGCCGAAGAGTGAGTACGAGGAGCAGCCCGTGGCGCCGGATCTCGCTGCGGTTCTGGATGAGCAGGCGGAGTACAGCATGGCCGGGCCTCCCGGCGGTGACCTGCACGATGCCGGTTACGTGCCACCGGATCGGCCGTATGTGCTGGATGATGCTCAGGCCACTACGTACGGCGGCGTAGAGCAGGGCGACACGCTCGATGAGCGGCTGCGCAGGGAGCGCCCCGACGTCGATATCGACACCCCGCCGTCCGACGCCGAGGGTGATCGCGCGGGCCGGCTGGCAGCGTCTGCCGACGCACCGGACACCTGGAACGCAGAATCACTGGACGCGGTGGACGTGGGACTCTCGGGAGGTGCTGCCACGGCCGAGGAGGCCGCGGTCCACGTGCTGCCCGCCGAGGAGATGGGTGAGGCACCCGGGTCCCTCGCCGCCGAGCTCGACGACGAGGACCTGCTCGACGACGCGCTTGGGATCGACGACCGCGCCCCAGAGAACCTCGAGCAGCGACCGGAGGAAGACGTCCGGGTCGGACGCACGTCCACCGGCGACGACTTGGGTGACGAGGTGGACAAGTAATTGGCACCGGGGGACCGGGAGGCCGGTGTATCGAGACACGAACCCGAGCCTCCCCGTCAGCCCCAGGGCCCCACTCGAAGGGAAGGGGAAGCCTGCCCGCGGAAGCTCCAGCCAGATTTCGCCTCAAGCCAGCTCCTCGACGGCTGAGCAGGCAATGTGATCGGTCGGCTAGCCGCGGCCGTCCTGAGCGACGGCGGCCTTGAGGCGCTCGCGTTGCGGGGCGACCACGTGCTGCGGATCGACGGCCGATGCCATTCCGGCCTCGAAGACCGCAAACCGGGTGGCCAGTGAACCGGCCAGCAGCGCCAGACCGCTCGCCGCGGAACACACCCTGCTGCGGCGGCCGAGTACGGCTCCCACCCCGCCGGCGATGGTCAGTACGTGCGCCGCACGGTTCCAGTGCCCGGCCCGCCCGGTCCGGTAGGCCTGCTCGATGCCACCGGGAAGCCGAGCCAGCCGCTGCTCCAGGACGCGGCCGGCGGCCAGCTCGACGGCTGCCCCCACGGCGGCGAGCCGGGCGGCCGGACCATTGTCGGCGACAGCGGCAGCCAGCAGACCGACCCCGCCACCCGCGGCTGCGGCGCTGCTCACGAACAGCACCGGCAGCTCGTCGCGTGCCTCGTGCCAGGCTGGCACGGCGGTGTCGGCCACCAGCACTGCGGTGTAGCTGGCCAGGATCGGGCCGAGCGCGGCCGCACCCCAGCCAGCGAGCCGACCCAGCCGCGGCGCGATCCCGGTCAGCTCCGACCCCGCCGCGGCGCAGGCCATCGCGGCGAACGGGCTGAGGATCCAGGTACCGATCGACAGCGGCGAGGTTGGCTTGATCACGCGCAGCATGTACAGGAACCGGGCCGGCCGTCCGAGGTCGTGGATCAGCGCCGCCGTGCCGACCAGGGCGCTGCCCGCGGCGAGCACCCGCCCACTCCGGCGCAATGTCGGGCGACCTGTGACGTCGGCCAACGCCGCCAGCCCAGCGGTGGTGCCGGCCACTCCGCCGGCCCAGAAGTAGATCGGCACGTCCGGTGACTTCCAGGCCGGCCGTTTCAGGATCGGCCGCCCGTAATAGGAGCTGAACTCGACCGGAGGCACCATCGAGCCGCGTTCCCGTCGGCGGCGCCGGCCCATCAGTGCCGCCTGCCCAGGAACGCGCCGGCGATCGCGATGGCCAGCCCGGCCGCGGCGGCCGCGGCCCGGGTCCACATCGCGGGCAAGTCCCGGGTAGTCACCACCGGGTCCGGCGGCAGCCCGTACACCTCGGGGTCGTCCAGCAGCAGGAAGAATGCTCCGGTCCCGCCGACGCCGTCGTCCGGGTCGCGGCCGTAGAGCTGGGCACGGTTCTCCCCGTCCGCGAGCAGCGTCGCCAGCCGGCGATCGGCCCGTTCTTGCAACTCGTCGAGTGGCCCGTAGACGATCGACTCGGTAGGGCAAGCCTGCGCGCAGGCGGGGCTCACACCGTCCTTGGTGCGGTCGTAGCACAGCGTGCACTTCCAGGCCCGTCCGTCACCCGGCCGGATATCGATCACGCCGTAGGGGCAGGCCGGTACGCAGTACCCGCAGCCGTTGCAGATGTCCTCCTGCACCACCACGGTGTCCAGCTCGGTGCGAAACAGCGACCCGGTCGGGCAGACGTCCAGGCATGCCGCATGGGTGCAGTGCTTGCACACGTCAGAAGACATCAGCCACCGCACATCGCCGTGCCCAGGCCCCGACTCGTGCGCCACGCCCTCGATGAACGCGACGTGGCGCCAGGTGTTGGCCCCCAGCGCTCCGGTGTTGTCGTAAGACATCCCGAGCAGGTTCATCGCCGCGATATCGGCGTAGGAGCCCGGGCCGCTGCCCGTCGCTCCGGCGTCGGCCGGCACCAGGTTCCACTCCTTGCACGCCACCTCGCAGGCCTTGCATCCGATGCACACCGAGGTGTCGGTGAAAAATCCCATCCGGGGTAGGCCGAGATCCGTGCTCATTCGGGGATTCCCGCTCTCTGCCGGTAGCCGGCGACGAGCTCGCGCAGCGCGGCCCCGTGCGGGCGCCGCCCCGGCCGGATGTCGCAGCTAAGCACCTTGGATTCCTGGATGTGCACATTGGGGTCCAGCGCCATGGCCAGCAGATCGTTGGCACTGTCGCCGGTGGCGAGCCCGTTGGGACCGAAGTGCCATGGCACCCCGATCTGGTGGCTGACCCTCCCATCCACCTGCAGCGGTTTCATCCGGTCGGTCACCAGCACCTTCAGCTCCACCGCGCTGCGCGCCGTGACCACAGTTGCCCAGCCGAGGTGGGTCAGCCCGCGCTGCCGAGCCAGCTCGGGAGAAACCTCGCAGAACGCCTCGGGCTGCAGCTCGGCCAGGTAGGGCAGGTGCCGGGTCATGCCACCCCCGGTCTGGTGCTCGGTGAGCCGGTAGGTGGTGAGCACGAACGGGAAGACCTCGCTTCCCGCAGGGTGGTAACGGTTCCCTGGTTTGTCGTAGGTAACCGTGGCCGGGTTGGACGGCTGGTAGGGGTACAGCAGGTTGCGATGTGGGGATTCCACCGGTTCGTAATGAACGGGCAACGGGCCATCGACGAGTCCGGCGGGCGCGAACAGCCACGCCTTGCCGTCAGTCTGCATGATGAACGGATCGTCACCCGCCAGGGCGTCCTGCGCGGTGGCCCCCTCCGGGGGCACGTAATCCGGCGCCTTGCCGACCTCGAAGTCGGGCACATCAGGGCCTGTCCAGCGACCGGCGTCGGCGTCCCAGCGGATGTAGGCCTTGCGCTCGCTCCAGGGCCGCCCGTCCCGATCAGCCGATGCCCGGTTGTACAGCGTCCGGCGGTTGGCTGGCCATGCCCAGCCCCACTCCGGTGCGACCCAGCTCTGCTCGTCGGCCGGTCTGCGGCGAGCTGCCTGGTTGACCCCGTCGGCGTACACCCCGCAGTAGATCCAGCAGCCGCACCGGGTGGAGCCGTCGTCACGCAGCTCGGTGTATGCATGCAGCGGTGCCCCGTCCGGTCCGGTGCCGTTGATCTCGGCCAGTACGGCTTCCGCGCTCGGCTCACCGTCGGGCCCTTGAGCACCGTAATCCCAGGTCAGCTCGAGGATGGGCGCATCACGTGGGTCGGTGGAACCGGCCAGCTTCTCCCGGATCCGGCGGCCCAGGTGGTAGAAGAACCACAATTCGCTGCGGGCGTCGCCGGGCGGCTCGATCGCCTTGTGGTGCCACTGCAGCAGCCGCTGGGTGTTGGTGTATGACCCGTCCTTCTCGACGTGCGCCGCCGCCGGCAGGAAGAACACCTCGGTGCCGATGTCCTCGGTGCGCCGCTCCCCCGCCTCGATCTCCGGGGAGTTCTTCCAGAACGTCGCGGTCTCGATGCAGGTGAAGTCCCGCACCACCAGCCACTCCAGGCTGGCCAGCGCTTGCCGTTGCAGCCGGCCGTTGGCGCCACCAACCGCCGGATTCTCGCCGGCGACCACGTATCCACGCACGTCACCGTCGATCATGCTCAGCACCGACTGGTAGTTGTTGTGGTCGCCGTCGATCCGGGGCAGCCAATCGAAGCAAAAGTCATTCTCGGCCGTCGCGGTGTCTCCCCACCATGAACTCAGCAAGCTGACCGCATAAGAGCGCGTGTTGCCCCAGAACCCGGTCTTCCCGGCGTCCGCGGCGCAGTAGGAGTCCAGGGTGTGCTCGCGGTGCGCGGCCGGCATCGGCAGGTAACCGGGCAGCAGGTTGTACAGCGTCGGGATGTCGGTGGAGCCCTGGATGCTGGCGTGGCCACGCAAGGCCAGGATGCCGCCACCGGGGCGGCCGATGTTGCCCAGCAGTGCCTGCAGGATCGATGCCGCCCGGATGCACTGCACACCGGTGCTGTGCTGGGTCCACCCCACCGCGTAAGCCCACGCTGTGGTGCGATCTCGGCCACTGTTTGCGGTGATCGCCTCGGCCACCTCCGCGAAGGCGTCCGGGGTCACACCGCACACCCGCGCGACCATCTCCGGGGTGTAGCGGGCGAAGTGCCGCTTGAGGATCTGGAACACGCACCGCGGGTGCAGCAGTGTCTCGTCCTGGAGTGGTTTGGCGCCGACCGATGCTCCCCCGCTGCCGTACCGGTCGCCACCAGCGGCGGCGCGGTGCGAACTCCCGCCGTGCGCGTGATCGTCGTCATCGGCCGGCTCGCGGTGCTGGCTGGCCGGGCCGACATCGCGCTGTCCGGCCGCAGCAGCCAGGTGAGCGCCCTCGTACTGCCAGCTATCGATGTCGTAGCTGTTCGATTCCGTATTGAAGCCGCTGAACAGCCCGTCCAGGTCCTCGGTGTCCCGATAGTCCTCGTCGATAATGGCGGCGGCGTTGGTGAAGGCCACCACGTAATCCCGGAACTCCTTGCCCTCGGTCAGCACGTGGTTGATCAGGCCGCCGAGGAAGGCGATGTCCGTGCCCGCGCGCAGCGGCACGTGCAGGTCGGCCAGCGCGCTGGTACGAGTGAACCGCGGATCGACGTGAATGATCTTCGCGCCGCGGTGCTTGGCGGCCATCACCCATTGGAAGCCCACCGGGTGGCACTCCGCGAAGTTCGAGCCCTGGATCACGATGCAGTCAGAGTTGGCCAGATCCTGCTGGAAGGTCGTCGCACCGCCGCGCCCGAAGGAAGCCCCCAGACCGGGGACGGTGGAGGAGTGTCAAAGGCGGGCCTGATTTTCTACCTGGATCGCGCCCAACGCAGTCCAGAGCTTCTTGATGACGTAGTTCTCCTCGTTGTCCAAGGTGGCCCCGCCGAGGTGGGCGATGCCCATCGTGCGGCGCAGCACCCGCCCCAGCGGATCGGTGTCCTGCCAGGTCCGGCGTCGGATATCGATCACCCGATCCGCGATCATGTCCATCGCGGTGTCGAGGTTGAGATCCTCCCAGTCCGTGCCGCCGGGACGCCGGTAGCGCACGGTCGTGACCCGGGTGGGCACCGTCACCAGCTGTTTGGTGACTGCACCCTTGGGACACAGCCGGCCCAGAGATATCGGGGAGTCCGGATCCCCCTCGATCTGGGTGATCTTGTCGTCGGTGATGTAAACCCGCTGGCCGCAGCCGACGGCGCAGTACGGGCAGATCGAGCCAACCACCCGGTCGGCGTTGGCGGTGCGCCGCCGCAGCCGCTCTGTGGCGGCCGACCGCACGGCCTCCCCGCGCCCGGTCGGGTCGGTGCCGGTCAGCTGCCGGTAGACCGGCCATCGTTGCATCCAGCTGCGCACACCCACGGCGTCCGTATTCCCGTGGGCCCCGTGCTAAAACGTCGAACAGCCCGCTGATGACGATCTCGTCGCCTCGAAGCCGAGCAGCTCTCCTCCAACGGGTATCACTGCGGAGCGGATCGTGAAGCGATATTCCGGTGGGGTCCGTCGAGTTGGATGTGCCATCCTTGGCGGTGCACGATGACGTGGCGGCGCTCGCACAACAGGCACATATTGATAGTGTTGTCCACCCCCGTCGAGCCACGGTTCAACAAACCTCAGAATGTGGTGAACGGTCACTTTACAACGACGAATAGCAACCCGGCGTAAGCCGAAAAGGTCGTGGCTGACATCGACGCCGAGGCAGTCCGGGTACTGAGGGGTGGTTACCGACTGTTGCGTCAGGCGGCAGCTGCGGCGGTGGTCGCCGATTCGAGGGCCAGATCGAGAGCCTCACGGACGTCACCGACCAAATGCACGGTGAGCTCCGCGCGCACCGACTCCGGCACGTCGTCCAGGTCTGGCTCGTTGCGCCGGGGCAGCAGCACGGTGGTGATCCCGGCCCGGTGTGCGGCGAGCAGCTTCTGCTTCACGCCACCGATCGGCAGCACCCGTCCGGTCAGCGACACCTCACCGGTCATCGCCACGTCGGCGCGCACCGGCCGTCCGGACAGCAATGAGGCCAGCGCACTGGTCATAGCGATCCCGGCACTGGGACCATCCTTGGGCACTGCACCGGCCGGCACGTGCACATGGACGCCACGCCCGGCCAGGTCGCCTACCGGCAAATCCAACTCGGCTCCGTGCGAGCGCAGGTAGGACAGCGCGATCTGAGCGGATTCCTTCATGACGTCGCCGAGTTGCCCGGTGAGTGTGACATTCGTCGATCCGGTCTTCTTGTCGGCCAGCGAGGCTTCCACGAACAGCACGTCGCCACCGGCGCCGGTCACCGCGAGCCCGGTCGCCACACCGGGCACGGCCGTCCGCTCCGCAGATTCCGGAATGTGCTTCGGCTGGCCGAGGTAGTCCCGCAAGTCATTTGATGCGATGTGGACCGGCAGCTCGTGCTGGTTCAGCGCCAATCGAGTGGTCACCTTGCGCAGGATCCGGGCGATCGCACGCTCCAACTGCCGCACCCCGGCCTCGCGGGTGTACTCGCCGGCGAGCCGGCGCAGCACGGCGTCGTCGACGTGCACCTCGCCCGAGCTCAGTCCGGCCCGATCGAGCTGGCGAGGCAGCAGATGGTCGCGTGCGATCGCGACCTTCTCCTCCTCGGTGTACCCGTCGAGCGTGACCAGTTCCATCCGGTCAAGCAGCGGCGCGGGAATCGAGTCGAGCACGTTCGCCGTCGCCAGGAACATCACGTCGGACAGGTCCAGCTCGACTTCGAGGTAGTGATCCCGGAAGGTGTGGTTCTGCGCCGGGTCAAGCACTTCGAGCAGTGCGGCGGTCGGGTCGCCCCGGAAGTCCGAGCCGACCTTGTCCACCTCGTCCAGCAGGACCACCGGGTTCATCGTGCCCGCCTCGGAAATGGCGCGCACGATCCGGCCCGGCAGCGCCCCGACATAGGTCCGGCGGTGCCCCCTGATCTCCGCCTCGTCCCGGACGCCACCCAGGGCGACGCGGACGAACTTGCGGCCCATCGCCCTGGCCACCGATTCACCCAGCGAGGTCTTGCCGACCCCGGGCGGCCCGACCAGCGCCAGCACGGCTCCGCTACGCCGGCCACCCACGACTCCCAAGCCACGGTCGGCCCGCCGGCGCCGAACGGCTAGGTACTCGATGATGCGATCCTTGACCTCGACCAGGCCGAAGTGGTCGGCATCGAGCACCTCGCGAGCACCGGCGATGTCGAAGCTGTCCTCGGTGCGGGCGTTCCACGGCATGTCCAGCACGGTGTCCAGCCAAGTGCGGATCCAACCGACCTCAGGCGAGGCCTCGGCGGTCCGCTCCAACTTGGCGACCTCGGTCAGCGCCGCCTTGCGCACGTGCTCCGGCAGCTCCGCGGCCTCAACCCTGGCCCGGTAGTCCTCCTCCTCGGAGGCCGGCTTGCCGTCCAGCTCGGCCAGCTCCTTGCGGATCGCGGCGAGCTGCTGGCGCAGCAGGAACTCCCGCTGCTGGCGCTCCATGCCCTCCTTGACGTCCTTGTTAATCGTCTCTGCGACGTCGAGCTCGGCGATCTGCTCCTGAGTCCAGCCGACGAGTTTCTCCAGCCGCGCCACCACATCCGGGGTCTCCAGCAGCCAGAGCTTCTGCGCCTTGGTCAGATAGGGGGCGTACCCGGCAAGGTCGGCCAGCGCGCCGGGCTCCTCGACCTGCCGCACCGAGTCGATCACCTGCCAGGCACCGCGACGCTGCAGAATCGTGATCACCAGAGCCCGGTACTCCCGGGCCAATTCGTGAGTCCGGTCGCCCGCCGCCGTCTCATCCAGGACGGTTGCCTCGACCCACAATGCGGCACCTGGCCCCGTCGTGCCGGTTCCGATCCGGGCCCGGGACGTTCCGCGTACCACCGCGGCCTGCTCCCCACCGGGCAGCCGGCCGACCTGCTCGACCACGCCCCGCGCTCCGACCGAGGCGTACTTGCCATCAAGCCGGGGCACCAGCAGTACCTGCTGTTGGCCGCCCGATTCCACCGTGGTCGCGGCACGGGCGGCTTCGACGGCCGCCCGGACCTCGCCATCGGCCAGCGGGACCGGTACCACCATCCCCGGCAACAACACTGCGTCGTCGAGCGGCAGAACCGGCAGCTTCACAGTTTCGGTCAAGATTGTCACCCCTGCGAGGAAGATTGAGTCCGGTGGGCTCAACTACCACGGTGGGCTCGATATTCCGTGGTCTGTCAGTTGCAGACGGTCCGGTAGGCCGTCCACCACGGAGCGCGACGAAACCACGGTGCAGGGTCTGCCGGACGACTGGACCTTTGCAGCGCTAACCGCGAACGGTAGATCTGCGCCCCACGATCCGGCAGGTGCGCGCACCCTCCTCAAACGCGTGCAGTCACTGACCGGACTGGGGAGTACTGGACAGGTTGAGGCAGGCGATCGGGGGGCCCAGTGGGCCTGCCTGACCGGGGGCCGTTGCGGGCCCTTCGTACACCACGATCGATGCGGGTGCCCGATCGGTAAAGGTGAAGGGCACGGAGGCGCCGGAGCTGGCGTTGCCGTCCGAATCGGTGCGTACATCTAGCCAGATCTCGTTACGCGGATTGGCGTACGCCGGATTGGTCGAGTTCGCTTGGGGTGTCGCGGCGGGGTCAATGCGATCCTGGTAGGGCGGCCCTGCCTCCTCGGCGGTGGCGCCACAGGCCTGGGTGTGCGCGCGCAGGACATATGCTTCGTTAGGCAGCAGCCCGGCGACCGACAAGTTAGCCCTGGTTTCGGTGTAGCCGCGGCCTGCCGGCATGATGCTGGCCAGGATCGATGCGCCCTCCGGCACCAGGGCCGGGTTGTAGGTGACGGCCTCGGCGCCCGGTCTGGGCGCGGTGAAAGTGTCGACGCCGGACAGGGTCGAGAGATTCTGGGGTGCGGCGGGTGCCGGGGCAGGCGCCTGGGATTCGTCGTCGGGTTCGTCGTCCCCGCAGGCAACCGGCATGAGAGTCATGACGGTCGCGACGACAGCGCCGGTCAGCCGGCGGCATATCGGTTGCCGAATAGCCACGGACTGCCCACATGGCCCGACATTCGTGTGGTGTTTCTCACTCAAGAATAGTCTCCCCATGCCCATATCATGACATGTTGATCTACACTTGGCGAGGTCGTCTCGATGGCCCGTGATGAGCCGTGATTGCGCAAATCACCCCGAGGAGTTGCCGGCCTCCTCGAACCCTGGCTCGGACTGCCGGTCGATCTCGAACGGGCGCATGCGACCTGTCACGGTGTTGCCGACCACGGTGCAGTTGGTTGACTCCCCGCTGAGCTGCACCGCACGGTCGCCCGGACCGGAGAAGCGGTTGTCACGAATGTTCACGCGGGGGAAGTTCCGCAACAAGACTGCCTGGGAACCGTTGACTTCGCAGGTGTTGCCTACGAATGTGATCGTGGGCTGTCCCGGCGGGCCGCTAGCGGCACGGGGATCGTCGATGGTCGCGATCAAGCACTGCACGTCGACGTTCGTGCAGACGTTGTCGGCGATGACGACGTCGTAGGTGGGCGCGCCCTGGTCGGTGTCATAGGTCTGGAAGCAGTCGGTGTGCGGCCCTTCACCACCGTATCCACGCGCCTTGATGTCCTTGATCGTGTTTCCGATCAACCGGTGGCCAATACCGAAAAACCGGATGCCGTCGGCGTCACGCTGGGTGCGCAGTACCGACTCGCTCACCGTGTTGCCCCGCACCGTGATCTGCCTGCCGGCAAGGTAGATCCCGGTCCCGTCGGCGCGCTGCACGGTGTTCGACTCGATGATCGTGTCAACGCAATCAAGGCAGGCCAAGCCGTTCTCGGCGGCGTTGTAGATCACATTGCCACGGGCGACGAGTCCCCGGCCCGTCATCGTCAGGCCATCTCCGTCACGCAGTGTTAGACCCTGGATCACGACATACTCGCCCCTGACTCTCAGGCTCCGGATAGTCGCGCCGTCGGCAACGATCATGATCGGCTGCTCAGGCGTCCCCGAGGCCGTCATCTCCAGTTCGGCGTCGTGAAGTCCATCGCCACTAAAGCACACGGTGGCGCCGGGTTGCGCCTGCGCCAAGGCGTCGCTGGCCTGCTCGGGCTCGGTGATCCGGTCGGCGCAGTCGGCCGGTAGCGGGCCGGCCTGGTTGGAGGGCGGCGGGGCGGAGGGAGGCGGCGCGTCGGGGTCCTGGCCAACTGTACAACCGCTAACGATCAGCACCAGCCCGATCATCGTGGCGTACAAGCATCGCACCATGACGCCGTTCACTCACTCCCCCTTCCTCGCATGAAGCGTCTCGCCGTGCCACAAGCGTGCCTCCGACCTCGAAGCGGCGGGACAGGTCAGAGCCCACCCGCAGGGGGCGGCGAGACAGTATTTTCCACTGTACGGGGGTAGCGGAAGAGCTGGCCGCCGAAAGATGCTGTGATCCTCGTCTGCCGACAATGGTGAGCAGCCCCGAGACCGCGGACAGGGCGGCTATCCCTCCGTGCCGCCACGCCGCTCCTGGCGAGGCGACGTACGAGCACCAAAGCGGTTCCCCAGCACTGAACGCCGCGGTCGCCGCGCCCACCCACGCGACCAGCGGCTGCGCCCAGCCGGACACCCGAAAAATCGTCGTCAGCGCCCGTTGCGGCGGCGCCAGGTCAGGACCGCCTTGGCCGCGGCGCGACCGGGCGAACCGGCGATGCCACCGACCGGGGCGGTGCCAGCCCCGGTGATGAACAAGCCGGCTATGGGCGTGTCGTGGCCCGCCAGCGCTCGGGTGGGACGCATCCAGCCCAGTTGATCAAGGCTGATGTCCAGAGACATCGGGTGCGCACCCGGCCAGCGGAGCTCGTCCGCCATGTCCTGGGGGGTGCGGATGGCTCGCGCCACGATGGTGGAACGAAAGCCCGGCGCCCGAGCCACCACCGTGTCGATCATCCGCTCGGCGAATTCCTCCTTGGCCGCCTCCCAGCCACCACGAACCTGGAACGGCGCCGTCGGGCAGGCGAGGTAGACAGTGTGGTGGTTCGGCGGTGCGAGGGAGTCGTCGAGCTCGCTGGGCGTGAAGGCGTAGGTCGGTACTGGGTCATCAGGCAGCCGCCTGGCCTCGGCTTGCGCGAAACCGTCCGCCAATGACTCCAAGCTGTCCACGTAGGACTGCAACCCATTCCAGTCACCCGTCCTCGCGTAGGTATAGGCGGGCAGGGCCGTCGTGGCCAGCAGTACCAGCATTTGTACCGCGTTGCTGCGATGGGTAGCCCGCAGCTGCGCCCCGCCGGCGCCGGACAGTGGCGGGTCGAGCAGCGCGAGCAGCGCGATCTTCGGATTGATCGCAGTGATCACGCAGGAGGTAGTGATGTGCTCACCGGACTCGAGGCCTACCCCGGTGACCCGTTGCCCGTCGCGGGTCACTCGGGTTACCGTCGCATTGGTCCGCCACTGGCCGCCGTAGGACTCCAACCGGCGGGTCAGCGCGTCGATGAGTCCCTGCGCGCCGCCGATGGCATGCCACTGCCCGACCTGGTGATAGAACGCCTGCCACAACCCATAAATCGCGCTGCCCGGTGTGGTGGGAGATGCCGAGGCGTGCGCGGCGAACGCCGAGATGGGCGCGCGGACCCGGTCACTGGTCAGGCGCTGCTCCAGGACCCGCCCGTAGGGCGACAGCAGCAGTTGCGCGAGTCCCAGCGGGCCACCGTTGCGAGCCAGCGCCTGCGTAGCAGCCCACACCCTGGCGGGCAGCCGGTGCCACTGGCGAGCCGGCCCGGCCCCCGCCTCAAGCCCGGCACACATCACGGTGACGATCGGCATGGTGTCTGCCATCCATGCCCGGTACCGGTCGGCGTCAACCGGGTCGACCTCGCGGATCGACTCGACGGTCCGCTCTACGTCGCGGTGGAACCGCACGATCGCGCCGTCACGGTGCACCGCGATGGAGAACGGGTCCATCTCCCGGTACTCCAACCCGGCCGCACGCAGCTCCAGCTCCTCGACGATGCCCGTGGCGTTGATGATGTTGTGCGCAGCCGAGTGGGTGTTGAACCGATAGCCGGGCACCAGCTCCTCAGTGCGGGAACCACCACCCAGCTTGGCCGACTGCTCCAGGACGACCACGTCCAGACCCGCACGAGCCAGGTAGCAGCCGGTGACCAGCCCGTTGTGCCCGCCACCGACCACGATGTGATCAACCATCCGGTCAACTGTACAAATCTGTTCAGTGCGCGCGGCGTAGCCACATCAGGCAATGCGATGCTCAGCCACTGACAACGGTCCGCACGGCAAAGGGGGACAGGTGATCGAACAGATCCTTCCCGGTGCTGTGGCCTGCGCCGAGGCGTTCGGCGACCCACCCGATGCCGTGTTGTTCCCGCAGGAAGAGGCGGTGCTGCGCCGGGCGGTGGACAAGCGGCGCCGGGAATTTCGCACGGTCCGCCACTGCGCCCGGCAGGCACTGCGCAAGCTAGGCCTGCCGCCCGTGGCGGTGCTGCCCGGCGAGCACCGCGAACCGCTCTGGCCCCCCGGCGTCGTCGGCAGCATGACCCACTGCGCGGGATACCGGGCCGCAGCGCTGGCCTGCAGCGGGGACATGCTCACCGTCGGGATCGATGCTGAACCTCACCAGCCGCTGCCAACCGATGTCCTGGGCGTCATCACCCTGGCTGAGGAGGAGGTCCGGATCGCCGAGCTGACCGCAGCCCACAGCGCGTTGCACTGGGACCGGATTCTGTTCTGCGCCAAGGAATCGGTGTATAAAGCGTGGTTTCCACTGATGCAGCGATGGCTGGGCTTCCACGACGCAAGCGTCACAATCGACCCAAATCCTCTTAACCCGACAGAGGGGGCTTTTTCGGCTCGCCTGCTGGTATCCGGTCCACAGATTGCAGGCGAACCACTGACCAAGTTCATGGGCCGCTGGCTGGTCCGTGATCATCTCGTGATCACCGCGATCGCGGTACCCTCAACCCATTAGGGTTACTCACAAATGGGTGATAATCAGTGGCCTGACTCAGTACCCGGGTAACCCTCGGATCGGACGATTCGACCCGTCATGCGCACCGCCGTAGTCTTTCGACCTGCGGTAAGAGCGAATTCTCGAGTTGAGTTACGGAATGTGACGGTGTCCATAGGCTGACCCGGCCGGACTTCACATCCTTGCATCACCCACGGTGATCCGTACGGTGAAACTTCGTCCGGCACCATGGAGCCACCTTGGGGCAGGAATCCGGCCCCGGTGCGCACCACCCTGTCCCTCGGGACCGGATACCCACATCCCACCCAGAATCGGGACAGGGACGAAGGCTGCTGAACGGTTCGGTGCGGGGCCCGAATCCCGCGCGACTGTGAGGTCTTCGGTCGGTGCGCGGTCATGGAGATTGCATCATGACGAGGACCTCCCGATTACTCGCACGTACCGGGATCGCTGCCGTCGCTGTGACGGTTCCGCTGGTCTTCGCTGCACCCGCCCAGGCGGCCTCGCAGGATCAGTGGGACCGCTTGGCGCAGTGTGAGAGCAGCGGTAACTGGCGCGCCAATACCGGCAATGGCTACTACGGCGGCCTGCAATTCAGTCGCCAGACGTGGCAGAGCTTTGGCGGCGGAGCCTACGCAGGCACCGCCAACAAAGCCACCCGGGCACAGCAGGTTGCCATCGCCGAAAAAGTGCTACGCGTGCAAGGTTGGAAGGCCTGGCCGGCCTGCTCCAGAAGGGCAGGGCTCCGCTGACGGCATGGCT
>JALZDU010000293.1 GCA_030862405.1 Actinomycetota bacterium
CGCGCACCCAGCTCGGCAAGGGTGCTCGCAATACCCTGCCCAATACCAAGTGCAGCCCCAGTGACCACAGCCGTCTGGTCGGCGAACCAAGCTTCGCTCACAGCGTATTCGTACCATATACCCGGCGATCCTCGCTAGTAGACCTTCGGGCGCGCCCACATGCTGCCACCTGTCCGACGGTACTCTGGTATGTATATCAATCGTACCTGCCGTAGTCGTGCCAGGTCGTGTCACACCTCGGGGCCCGAACGACGACGGACGCCATCGGGCCGCCGTTTAGGAGGAGCGCGACCCAGTGCCACGGCCGTGACGACGTAACGCTCTCCGGGCCAAATTCGATACCCTGGGGCGACATGCCGAGTGATGCGGCACGGGCCGAACTGCATACTGACAGGATAAGGTGGCAATGATAATGCAGTACATAGCACGCGACCGCGACCGCGCGGAAGCCTTCTATGGCGAGCGCCATCCCCACACCCCGATCGTGACCGCAGCGGACTCGTCGGACTGCTCCGGTATTGAACTCGTCGATGGCTCCCGAACGCTCCTGTTATCGTTTGTTTGGGCATTGGCATTGCCGGGTTCCGAAACCGGCCTGAACCGAAAACTGTTGCGACCACTCGACGTCCAGCTCAGTAACGCGTGGAAGTCCGTCGACCGCTTTCATAGTACTGATGAGCACCGTGCAAACCGATGGCAGGTACAAACAAGTGACGCTGGTTATCCCGTCAGAATCACCTCCGGGGCACGACGAGTTTCGGCCCGCTTCTTTGCCGGGGAGTATCCTCGCCGCAGCGCCCTTTCGCTGATTCTGAGTGTCAATCTTGGCCCGCTTACCATGAGTACGAAAACGGGCGAGTCAGTTGATCCTCTGGCGGTAGATCATGCTATTGCCGTACTACACAGCCTCGACAAGGGCCGGGCGTCGCCTGAAGTCGCTGGCAGTCCGATCCAGGTGCATGACGGCAATGGTGTCCGCTATTCGTCCGTCAAGGCGGCGGCGATTGCCACGCTTGAGAGGCTAGTTGGTAGTGCCAACCTTATCGACCGGCTGCAACGATGTGGCTGGTGCTTCGAAGTACGAGGATTCGATGGTTGTTCGCCGGCCGATATGGTCGATGCAGACGCCAGACCTTTCTTCGGCCTACTGAGAGGTGACGAAGGTTGGCGTTTTGTTGCTCCCGATCAAGCGCACCGGGACCTAGGTGAGCCGTTATGGAGGTCTCGAAGGTTCATTGCTGTATACAATCATGTCGGTGGTGTGCTCTCCTTCAACAACAAGAGTGATGCCTACATAACGAGTCAACACGAGCTTTCGTGTGAGTGGTTTGGTGAGCCAGAACCGTATTTTGGATTAAGCACTGACGTCGCGGGGTTGGACCACGGTCCACTGCTGGTCCTTGAGCGCGTCCTTACCCGCTTGGCGGTCGCCGACTACCGACTACGAGAAGCTGAGAACTCTATCGGTGTGCTGGAGCGGACTCGGTCGAATGCGATCCGGCCCTCAACGATATCAAAGGCTGCTGCCAGCAACCGCACATTACGGCGAGCCCTGAATGACAGCGCTGAATATCTTCGGTCCGTATTGCGGCACGGGGTAGAACTGGAGCGCGCAATGTCCGACAGTCTGCAGTTGCGGGACACTGTCGAGCAGCTTGACCGCACTGCTCAGGCCGTTGACGAGGAGACCCGCGAACACTATGAGCTGCGCGTCAGCAACTTGGTCGCGATGCTCACAGCCATTACGGTACTCCTTACTGTGGTTACAATTGTGGTCGGCGTCCTCCAGATTACTCTGCGATAGAGAGGTTAGTCTGGAAGAAGAGCAGACCAGTGTCTGCGTACGTCGCCAGTTCCGGAGTCAATGCCACGTAGCTTAAGTCGATCAACGTCTTGACCTGCGGTTTCTTGTCGTCAACCACGGGTTTACCGGAGCTGGTGATCGCCTGGCAGCGACGCGTTCGCCCTGGTCAGGAAGCTGCAGGCAGCCAGGACTCATTCCATGATCCACTTAAGCTACGTGGCATTGGGTCTTGACCGTGATGGCGGCGCAAATTGCACGACGCTTACGGTGCTCGCCCCAAAAAAGCCCAAACGCACCGTCGCCTGAATGGCAATAAGTCGGCCTCAAACTCAGCCAGGATGGTCGCTATGTTTCCCGTCGCGGCCTCGTAGATGCTCGCGGTGCTACGTGCATTCTCTTCAACCCCAAGTGCGTCGAACTCTTCAGGTCTGCTACTACGGCGATAGCGTCCTCGACCCTGTGCCACAGTCGCTCGTCGCTTGGGAGCTCGTCAACGTCCAGAGCGTGGCCCTTGTCCTCGACGTCTGGCATCCGCTCCAGTTCATCAACAACATGCTCGCCCGCGCCCTGGAGCAGGTTGGCGAGATCGACTTCGTCCACCTGTGCTTCCCCCTGCGTCGTTCCCGAGGACCATGCCAGTCCCGGACCCTAGCTGGCGTCGAGAGAAATCACAGACTTGTAACTACCAGATGTTGGGCTACGAGGAGCATGGGCCCCTACATGTAGTGCGTTGGAGCCTTGGTTCCATCTGCGCGGACGCGGGTCACCGTAGCGCAGCATCGAGGAAGACCGCTGCGTCGGGGTGGAGCTCATCGCGGCTGACGTAGGTGTCCTTGAGGAACTTGGCCTGACCCATGAGGTCGGCTTTGGCGCGGTCGGTGAGGCTCATCTCGTCGTCGAGGATCGTCGCGTAGGTGCGCCGCCAGGTATGCTGCGTCATCCAGTCCAGACCGACGTGGTCGCGGACGCTGCGGACGCTGCGGCGGACGTTCGACGGCCATCGGTAGGTGGGGCGGCCGTCGCGGCCGGCGGCGGCGAACACTGGCCACTCGGGGTCCTCATCGCCCTGCTGGCGCGCGCGCAGCCGTGAGGTCACCAGCTCGGGTAGCGGGACGATCCGCAGCGCTGTGGCGGTCTTACCGCCGTGCCCGGCCAAGCCCTTGCCCTTGACGGGATATACGTTCTGCCGGACGGCGACGACGGGCACCAGACGCATGTCGTCGACGCTGACGACCGGGATGCCGTCGAGGTTGAGGTCCAGCTAG
>JALZDU010000306.1 GCA_030862405.1 Actinomycetota bacterium
CATATAAACACCGGGGCCAGGCCCCTGCGACTCCTCGGCAGACCGTTGCCGGCAGGCTATTGGTAGCTGAGATCATTGAACAGGGGCGCGAGAGGTGTTAGGTCATGCGCGGCGAAAGGCATTCAGTTTTATAATTCCTTGCAGGGATCGGCTGCGAGAGCTTGCCAATTGTTTGGCAGGAATTGCCGTTCAGCGATTTTCTCGATTTCTGTTTGACGTTATCCTTGTCGATCAAAGATGTGATGGTCACATTGAGGCGCTTGCGGAACGGTTTAGCCAGCGACTGGACGTGTTGTATATTAAGCGCGCAGACCTTGATAGACCATATCCTCTCGCGTCCGCACGGAACGCAGCCTTAGAAGCTTCAACTTCCGAATGGGTAGTTTCTCTAGATTCTGATTCTATTTGTAATCCAGGTTATTTGACTGCTGCCTACGGGTGCCTTATGGAGCATCGCACTGATTTGAGTTTTCTCACCGGGGAAAGAATATTCGTTTCCGCCGACAACTTTTCAGAGCAAGACATCCTATCCAACGCTGCCAATCTGCACTTTCTTCCTAGAGTTCGCAGCTCCAGCAATCATCGGCTACCAAGAGATAAGCGGTTTCCCGAGATAGAACATCTACCACACTGCGAGCATCCGTGGGACTATATGCATGGCGGCAATGTTATATACGGTAGACAACTAGCGCTGAGTCTCGGTGGATACGATCCGCTGTATGACGGTCATCATGGCTACGAGGATATCGATTTCGCTTACCGTATTATTTCGACAGGGAAGGCTGTACCTAAGTTCGTAAATGATATGTACGTTTACCATCAGGAACCGTGCGTGGAATTGCAGCAGACAAAACGGATGCATGCAGACCATCCGAACTGGAATCGAGTCAGAAAAATAATTCCCGGCTACAAGGAGTTCAAGCATCTCCAGTACGAGAGAATGGGCCTTTAGCCCAGAACGCGCGAACGCCAGTTATGCATCTATGTACACGAAGGGCTGGACATGACGACGATTCCGGAACGGTCCGATGACTATGACTTTGAACTGCCTGACGAACTGGTGGCCCAGGAGCCTTCGGAGGCTCGCGGCGGAGAGCGCAGCGACGCCCGGCTGGCCGTACTACACCGGAGCACCAACAGGATCGAGCATCTCCGCTTCCGTGATATCGGTGAGTACTTCAATGCCTCCGACGTTTTGGTGCTCAACAACGCCCGGGTGGTTCCAACCTTATTAAGGGGCGAGGACGAGCAGGGGCGAGTGGTGGCGGTGAGCATCCACTCACCAGTAGACGATGGCACCTGGCACTGTCTGGTGGCACCTGCCGCCGTCTGCCGTCCGGGTGCGGTATTCTTTCTCGGCCCGGATCGTCAAGTCACCGGCCGGCTGCTGGCCGAGGCCGACCCCGAGGTCTGGCGCATCGCGCTTGATCCGTCGGACGCTGACACGCTGTACTCGATCGCCGCCCCTATCTACCCCGGCTACCTCAAACAGAGCCCGGCAGACCCGGAGCATTACCAGACCGTCTATGGTTCGCGGCCGGGTGCTGTGTTGTTCCCGTCCGCAGGACGCCACTTCACGGTAGGAATGCTCGACGAGCTCAAGGCCAGTGGCGTCGCGGTGGCCGAGGTCACCCTCCTGCTGGCCGCGCGCACCCACTGGTTCGTCCGATCTTTGTTCAAACAGGAGGTCGCCAAAGGCGGGATCGGGGACGTGGCGGCCGAGGATCGGTTCGCCGATGCCACCCCCGAGCCCGAATTCGACTTCCCGCGTGCCGAGCGCTATGAGGTACCGGAGCAGACCGCCGAGTTAATCAACCAACGGCGCGCCAGCGGTGGACGGATCGTGGTCTGTGGCACATCGGCCCTTCGTACGCTGGAGACGGTAGCGACTGAGGATGACCGCGTGACCGCCAGTCAAGGCCTCACGAGGCTGATCATCACCCCCGGCCACCGATTCCGCGCCTGCGATGCCTTCCTGACCAATCTGCACCGTCCCAAAAGCTCCGAAATTCTGCTGACTTCGGCGTTCGCCGGGCGCAAGCCGTTACTCGCGGCCTACCAGCGTGAGCTGATCCCGCAGCGATACCTGTTCTACGAGTTCGGTGATTCGATGCTCATCCTCTAACAAGACTCGGTTCCGTAGACTAACGCATCAACACGAGGAAACACTGAATGATCGTCGAGGGAGTTAAGCGCACCGAGATAGCGGCAGGCCTGCGGCTTTCGGCCGCCGTGCGCTCGCCCTCGACAATCGGCGGGCAACACGTGCACTTCACCGTGGCCGGTGCTGAAAAGCACTGGCTGCTGCCGTACGGAGACGCCTTCCTCGCCGCGCTGCTGATGCCGGCGATGCGCCTGGGCGAGGAACTCATTATCGACGCACCGGTGTCCCGTCGCCTGCTCAGAACAGCCCGGACCGTGATGGACATCTACACGGCCTGGTGGGACCACCTGCGACCGGTGCACATCCGGGCTGAGGTTCGTGAGCCGGACCGGACCGAGCGGCCCGGCGTGGGCCTGTTCTTCACCACCGGCGTGGATTCCTTCTACAGCTTGCTAACAGACCTTGAGCGTGATGGTGACCCGCTGCACGAGCCCGTCACCCACCTGCTGTTCGCCAACTTCGAAGAGCAATCGGGCCAGGACTACGACCGTTTGCTGGGCCGGGTGCACACCGTGGCCGAACACACCGGTCGGCAGTCACTGGTGGTGGATACCAACGTCCGGACGCTCACCGAGCCCATCGCTTATTGGCCCAACTACCACGGTGCCGCCTTGGGCGCTGTCGCACTCGCGCTCCAGGGCCTGCTCGGTCGCTGCCTGATCGCAGCAAGCGACCAGTATCGGCATCTCCCGCCACTGGGCTCACACCCGGTGCTAGACCATCTGTGGTCCACCGAGAGCTTGGAAATCGTGCACGACGGTGCGGAGGCCACCAGGACCGACAAGGTGGAACGGCGCTTGGCAGGCTCGCCCCTGGCACTGAAAAACCTCACCGTGTGCTGGCTTAGCAAGCCCGCCCACAACTGCGGGATATGTGAGAAATGCCTACGCACCATGATCGCCTTCGAACTAACGGGAGCTCTCGGCCGGTGCGCCACCTTGCCGTGCTCCCTCGACCTCGACCTAGTGCGGCAGGTGCCGATACCGTCCAAGGATTCCCGGGAGGCGATGCTCTCCGTGGCCGCCGAGGCCCGAAACCGGGGCCGCCACGACCTCGCCGACGCGGCCGAGGAAAGCGTCCGTCGATCTACGCCGCCGAACCTGCAGTAATGGCGCGATGACCGACCACACCGTGGCCCCGGATCAGATCACCGTTCGCCACCGCCAACTGCGTGACCAGGCCGCCGCGCTGCTCCATGAGCTGATCACCCCAGGAAGCCGTTGCGCCCTGGTGGACTTCCCGATGCATGCCAACGTAGGCGATAGCGCCATTTGGCTAGGCGAGCGCACGCTACTTAGCGAACTCAGCGCTGACCTCACCTACGTCACCGACCTGCGGTCCTTCTCCACAAGCGCGCTCGCCGAGCGGGTCCCGGCTGGCACCGGAACTATCTTATTGCATGGAGGCGGTAACCTCGGCGACCTCTGGCCGCACCACCAGCGGCTTCGAGAGCGCGTCCTCACTGCCTTCCCCGACCGCCGGGTCATCCAACTCCCACAGTCAATTCACTTCAACAATCCGGCAAACCTGGACCGCGCCAGGGCCGTTTTCGACGCCCACCCCAATCTGACCCTGCTGGTGCGCGACCATCTCAGCTTGGCAGTGGCCCGCAGACAGTTCCAGACCCGCAGCCTCCTCTGCCCGGACCTCGCCTTCGGCATCACCCGGCCACCCCGCCCCGACCATCCGCACCACCAGGTGCTGTGGCTAAGTCGAACCGACAACGAGGCGGCGCTTCGGCCCCTGCCCTCACCCGGACCAGGCGTATGGCGAACGGACTGGACAGCCTCCGAAGGCGCCGACCACAGCTGGACCACACGTCTACACGCCGTCCAGCGCGAGCTGCGCGCCACAACCCTGCCCCCCGTGCAGCGACTCGTCACCCTTTACGACCGCCACGCAGAGCTCCATCTCCAACGTGGTTGCCGACTGTTAAGCAGCGGCCGCGCCGTGGTCACAGACCGGCTGCACGCACACCTGCTCAGCCTCCTACTCAGCCTTCCGCATATCGTCCTAGAGGACCGCCACGCCAAGATACGTGGTTTCTGGGAGACCTGGACCAGTGATTGGTTGATCGCCTCCTGGGCCAGCACACCGGAGCAGGCACTCAAGCAGGCTGTGGGTGCAGAATAGGTCATCCACCTCAAGCGACCTGGGCATATTCATGGATCAGCCCGCCGAGCCGGTCGCGACGTCGGAGGCGAAGGTCCGGCCGTGACGTGGGCGGGGGCGGTGATCTGAGTGGTGCTGCTTGGTGCAGTGCGCGATGGGGGCATGGTGGTTGAAATGGGCCACGTACTCGGCCAGCACGTGCTCGATTAGGAGGCTGGCCTCCCATTCTTATTCCCAGGTCCGAAACTGTAGTGCGCCGCCAGGGACTCGAACCCCGAACCCGCTGATTAAGAGTCAGTGGTGTCAGGCAACGACTCGTGGATGCTGCTTGGCACACCATGTTCACGAAGCAGGCGTTTGACCGTCGTCGTGCTGATGCTGTACCGCTCGGCGAGCAACTGGGCTGTACTGCCCGCCTGGTAAGACTCGATCAAGGTACCGATGTCAGAGGGTGACAACCGGTCTGTGACGCGCCACACATCAGGTTCGTTGCCGCGAACGGGTGGCAGGTCGGGTTTGGTGTCCGGTGTACCGTTCTTGATCTTTTCTAACACGGTAACCAGCGGGTTCAGGAGTTCCGATGGTTGGAATAACGACGGCAAAGCTCCATCAAGACCGTCTAATGCGAACCGCCCTCCCACGGCTCCCGCATCCACACGCCAACTTCAAGCAGGCGCGTGCGCACCGTGCCGGCCGTGGCATCGTACCGCTCGGCGATTCTTGCCAACGACCACCCTTGCCGGTACAGCTCAGCGGCAGCCGGGATGTCCTCAGGTGCCAGACCCGGTGGCGTCGTGTCGACTCCTCGTGCCCGCAAGTGCTTGCCGACGGTGGTGCGATGGATACCGAACTGCCCCGCCAGCTCGTAGACGGTGGCTCCGTCTCGGTAGGTTCTGACCAGGCGGTCGAGGTCAGGTGCGGCCAACTGTCGGGCCGTTCGTGTCGGTCGAGTCCGTGCTGGAGGTGCCGTCTCGGCTGGCTTGGGGCTCAACGGCCAGTCCTTACCAAGGTCTAGCAGGCGCTGTGCCTCCCGACAGGGGTGTGACAGGGCCCCAAAGAGGCCCACCAAACCATCGACATTCACACCAATCCCGACAAGATCGTGCGCCGCGAGCGCGGAAGGGAGAAGTCGATGTAGATCGGGTTCTGCTGGATGTGTGTAACTGGGCAGAAGATGGAGGTAGGCCCTCTGGAGCCGTCTTGCAGGAGATGGCTTGAAACCACCGCATACTGCGCCGGTTAAGAGCCGGGGTGGGAAGCGATGCGGAAAAGACGTGCCGTGAGCGCGTCAGGTGTGGACCAAGAAGACGAGCGCGAGCGAACCACTGCTGAAGTGTCGAAATTG